>JAUNJW010000108.1 GCA_030533035.1 Erysipelotrichaceae bacterium | reverse complement strand
GCAGCGGATCCATGTCCTGGATGACGGCTCTGACCGGATGGCCGCTCTTGCGGTAAAGGTCAAAGAACTGGACAGGATATTTGCGGACTTCGAAATCAGTGATTCCCATAGAATCCAGTCTGCCCTGGATGCCTTCCTGGTTTCCCGGCACCAGCATGCCGGTCAGGTCGCCCTTGACGTCGGCGATGAATGTCGGAACACCGAGTTCGCTGAGTGATTCGGCAATGACTTTGAGCGTGACAGTCTTGCCGGTACCGGAAGCACCGGCAATCAGGCCGTGGCGGTTCATCATGCGGGGGATCAGGCTGACTTCAAGATCCCCTGCCTTACCAAGCAGAATCAGATCATTTTTAATCATAGAAATTCCTCTTACATAACTTTGTAGCCGCCATGGGAGCGGATTCTCAGGATGTAGCAGCATCCTTCACCGAACGCGCTTTCCATCTCCCTGATGTATTCTTCCGTCTTTGCCTTGGGGACAAATGCCTGGATTGTTCCAGCAAAACCGCCTCCGTGGACACGGTAGGCACCTTCACCGTCCAGGACACAGTCGGAAATCATCAGGCCGATGGCGACAGGCTGTTCTTTTCTGGCTCCCGGCGGGCAGATGTTCTGCAGATACATCCAGGAGGAACGGCCGCTTTCCTTGACAAGTTCAAGGAAGCGCTCAATGTTCTTTTCACGCAGCGCGACAGCTTCTTCCTTTGCCCTGACGGTTTCCTTCAGGAAATGATAAGCGCGCAGGAACGCCCGGTCGCCCTGGGCGGCACGGATCTTGTCAACGTTTGCCATCAGTTCCTCCAGCGTGCAGCGGGAGAGAACGTCCTGGCCGAGAACTTTTGCGACACCCTTCATCTCGGTCGGGATCGCGCTGTATTCGTCGGAGAGATCCGCGTGGCTGGCTCTGACGTCGGTCAGAATCAGGTCGATATTATAATCCGCCGGGTTGAAGTCAACCTTCTCGATCAGCGGATTTTCTTTTTCATAGAAGTCAATGGCGACAAATGAACCGACAGAGCTTGCCATCTGGTCCATCAGGCCGGACGCTTTCATGAAGTAGACATTTTCAGCGTACTGGCCGATCTTTGCGATTTCTTCTGCGCTGACTTTTCCGTCATTGTAGAGTCCGCTTTCGATTGTGCCGAGCAGGACTTCAAATGCCGCGGAAGAAGACATGCCGCCGCCGGCAATGACATCGGACTCACTGTAGGCCTGGAAGCCGCCGACTTCCCAGCCTCTTTCCTTCAGGCCTGCCGCGACGCCGCGGATCAGGGATTCGGTCGTGTTCTTTTCAGCGGCGTTGATGGAAAGGTCGCTGAGGTCAACCGGCTTGATTTCAAATCCTCTGGAAGCCAGGCGCACTTTGTTGTCATCTGTCTTGATGACAGCGGCGATGGTGTCGAGGTCAATGGAAGCCGCCAGGACTCTGCCCAGCTGGTGGTCGGTGTGGTTGCCGCCGACTTCTGTACGGCCCGGTGCCGAATAGACACAGCCCTCGCTGTCACCGAAAAGATCAATGGTTTTCTGGATGACGCTGATGTAGCGTTCCTTCTGGAATCCGAGAACTTCTTCCCCGTAAAGCTCTGTAAGAACACTGTCCTGGTTTCCGTCACGGATGCTCTGAATCAATTCGCTCAGTTTCATAATGTAACCTCCTGCTTTTTTTTATTTTGCTATTTTCGAGAGCGCGTCTTTCGCCGCGTTCTGTTCTGCCTGTTTTTTGGAGCCTGCCTCACCGGTTCCCATGATCAGTCCGTCGACAACGGCGTTCATGACAAAGTGCGGGGCGTTGCTCGGACCGGTTTCCGAGACCAGTTCATAGTGGACTGTCCGCCTTGTGTCAGCCTGCACGAGTTCCTGCAGCGTGGTCTTGTAGTCATGGAAGCTTTCCGACTGGGCCGGATTGGTCAGCCGCGGCAGGATCACTTCGTCAAGGATATTTGAGACAGCCTCCATTCCCTGGTCAAGATACAGGGCGCCGAGCATAGCCTCAAACATGTCGGCGATAATGGCGTCGCGGTTGCGGCCGCCCATCTTTTCTTCCCCCTGGCCCAGTTTCAGGAAACGGTTCAGGTCCAGCTGGCGCACATAGGATGCCAGCGCTTTCTCGCAGACCAGCTGCTGGCGCAGGGCTGTCATTTTTCCTTCGGAAAGATTCAGCGGGTAAATTGCCTCTGAGCTCCACAGCTGCAGGACCGCGTCGCCCATGAATTCCAGGCGTTCGTTGTCCTTCATATGTTTATGTTCGTTGGCATAGGAGGAATGGATGAATGCCTGCTTTACAAGCTCTTCGTCATTCACTTCGATTCCCCTGTCTGCCAGCCATTCGATGATGTCCATAGCAGCCTCCTAATCAGCGTATGACGCACTGTTCCTGCTGGCGTCCCTGACCGTTTCAAGAAGCGGGATGTAATCGGGATTTTCAGGATTGGAAATGATTTTCCTGGCGTCGCTGCGGGCGGTATTGATGATTCCTGTATCAGTGATCAGATTGCCGAGAATGAAATCCGGCACACCGCTCTGTCTTGTACCAAGTATATCACCCGGTCCCCGCAGACGTAAATCTTCATAGCTGATTTCAAAACCGTTATTTGTCCGGACCAGAACGTTCAGACGCTCATGGACTTTTTCCTCCTGCGATGAGCTCAGCAGCCAGCAGATTCCCTGTGAACTGCCGCGCTGGATGCGGCCTCTGAGCTGATGGAGCTGGGAGAGTCCGAAGCGGTCGGCGTCGTAGACAATCATGCCGGTCGCGTTGACGACATTCATGCCGACTTCAACGACAGTGGTGCTGACCAGAATCTGTGTTTCATTTCGGTAGAAGCGGTCCATCGCCTCCTGCTTTTCTTCGGAGGACATGCGGCCATGCAGGATATCCACCCCATACTGCGGGAACAGTTTCCGGATATTGCCGGCTGTCTCAATGACATTTCTCGCCTCATAGGCTTCATTGAAATCCACCGCCGCGCAGATGATATAGAGCTGATGTCCTTCAGCCAGCAGGGCCTGGACGTCTTTGAGAACAGTACGGAAGCTGTTTTCTTCGATATAGACTGTCTTCGGCGTTTTCCTGCCGGCCGGCATTGTCTCAATGGTGGAGACATCCATGTCGCCATAGAGCGTAGAAGCCAGCGTTCTGGGAATCGGGGTCGCGCTCATCAGCAGGAAATCGGTTCCGGTTCCTTTCTGCCTGAGCGCCTTTCTCTGGGCGACACCGAAGCGCTGCTGTTCATCGGCGACGACCATGCCGAGGTTTCTGAATTCCACCGCGTCCTGGATCAGTGAGTGGGTGCCGATGAGTATGTCAACAGTGCCGTCTGCTGTTTCTGCAAGGATTCTTCTTTTTTCCGGTGCCGAAAGACCGGAGTAAAGCACTTCGATTCTGATATCAGCACCGGCCAGCAGCTTCTGCATGCTTTCGAGATGCTGGCGGGCAAGGATTTCCGTCGGGGCCAGCAGCGCCGCCTGGCAGCCGGAGGTCACCGCCGCGTACATGGCGAGAGCCGCCACCGCGGTTTTGCCGCAGCCGACATCGCCCTGCACAAGCCGGTACATCGGCGCCGTTGAGCCAAGGTCATGAAGGATCTCATTGAGAGCCGCTGACTGATCAGGCGTCAGGGCAAACGGCATCTTCCTGATCACGGCGTTCACCTTCCGCATGTCAAACAGACGGGGAGATCTGATATTGGCATGGGAATCCTCGTTTTTCATCAGCTCGACCGCCGTGAAGAAACGGAGGAACTCTTCATATTTCAGGGTTCTGACAGCCGAGCGGACGTCATCCATGGACTGCGGGAAATGGACCCTGCGCAGCGCTTCCTGCTTTCTCAGCAGGCGGTACGCGGATATGAATTCCCGCGGGACAAGATCCATGATCTCATTTTCAAGCGTCTCATAGACTCTTTCGATGCAGGCCCGGATTGTCTTCTGTTTAATGCCTTCCGCGGTATTGTATACAGGCGTCACGGCGTCGTGTTCCGCCAGCGGCTTTGTGTCATAGCTCATCGCGGTAACCTTGTTTTTGCCGTTGTAGATCCCTGATATTGTGATGATCTGGTTAAGGGTAAGATTTCTTGCCCAGGGCCGGTTGAAGATCGTAATCTTCAGGACACGGTCATAGGCCATGACATCAAACGAGCTGGTGGTCAGCCGGCCATGCCGCCATGATCTGACGGCGCTGACGACTTCGGCCTCAAAAGTGACCTTGTCCTTTTCTTTCCAGAGGGAAATATCGGGTGCGGAAAGGACGTCATAGCGGAACGGGTAATATGAAAGAAGCTCTTCTGCCGTATGAATATGGAGACGGTCAAGAGCTTCAAGCCGGTTTTTTGTCAGTCTGAATTGTCTGTCTTTCAGGTCCATAGATGCATTATAGCATTTCCGCACAGCCAGGTCTGTTACAAAACCCGTTACAGGTCACAGACCTTTTTCGCAAGTTCGAGATCGCTCTTTTTGACATAGATGACATACACATAGTTCATCTTGTCGCCGAACGGGCTGCCGCCCAGGCCCCCGCCGCCGATGCTCATGGACTGCTTATAGTGCAGATTGCGGCCAAAAGTCGAATGATCGCTGAGTGTTTTCATCTCATATTCGATCCGGTGCTTCTTTAATGCTGACCAGACTTCGGCACAGGCTTTTGAATCAGAGTCCTGAAACAGGACAGCGCGGTTGAACATTGTAATCATCATTGACTCCTTTCGGTTTTAACCAGAATTCTCCTGATGGCAGGCACAGCGGCAAGATCCGCTGCCAGCCAGTCAACATCATACAGTTCATCGGCGGTGAGCCAGCGTTCTTCTGTATGTTCATTGGAATGCGGCATTCCGTTTACAAGGCTGCACAGCCAGACGTCCATGGACAGATGGAAATCATCATAATCATGCTCGATGGTATGGATCATCTCCACCGGCTCGATCTCAACGCCGAGTTCTTCCCTGATCTCCCGGATTATCGCCTGGCGGCTTGTTTCATGGGGTTCAAGCTTGCCGCCGGGCAGCTCCCAGCCGATATGGGAACCGTGTCCGCGGCAGGCCGCGTAGATTTTGCCGCTGCGGCGGATGACCGCCGCCGCGCAGGTAACCGTTTTCATAAGTCAATCCTACCATTCCCGGGCGCAGCTGCAAGTTTAATATTGCAAATGTGGCGTTTATGTATCTTTACAAGATGATATAATTCATCAGTCAATGGAGGTATTGATTATGAACAGATACAGCCAGACACGGCAGATGACACTGGCAGCGTTCTTCATCGCAATCCAGGTTGTCATGACAGTCACACAGATCGGATATATCCCGCTCGGGGCAATCAATCTGACAACCATGCATATACCCGTCATTCTGTGCGGCATCTTCCTGGGTCCCGCCTATGGCGCGATGGCCGGCTTTGTATTCGGCCTGACCTCGATGTTACGGGCGACATTCGTGCCCGGCCTGACATCCTTCCTGTTTTCACCGTTTATCACAGTCGGCGGCATTTCCGGAAACTTCGCTTCCCTGTTAATTGTTTTCGTCCCGAGAATCCTGCTCGGCTGGCTCAGCGCAACAATGTTCCGCTTCCTCAGGAAAAGAGGAATGCATGACCTGCTGGCCTGCGCAGTCACAGCCGCCTGCAATACAATGATCCATACCCTTCTGGTCATGGGTATGATCTGGATCTTCTTCGCGCCCCAGTACGCCCAGGCCCTCGGTGTTGACATCACCGCGGTAGCCGGTCTGATCCTCGGCGTGATCACCACCAACGGCATCGGCGAAACAATCGCCGCGGCAATCATTGTCCCGGCCCTGGACAAGGCCCTCTGGCCGACCATCCGCCGGATGCGTCTGGGTGAGTGAGTTTATGCGCGCGGTTCCTTACACAGCCGTTTATAAAGAAGCCATCCGGGCCATCCACATGGCGACTGCCTCGGAAAAAGCCAGGACTGACAGAAGACACGGCAGATTCTCACTGCTGATGTACTGCGACGAGTATCTGGACCATGAAACAGCCTTTGTGCTGCTGGATGAGAATGATACCCCCGCCGGCTATATCCTCTGCGCTGAAAACGCGTCCGCATGGGCGGAAAACATGAAGCCCTATGCAGAGGAAATCATTTCACTCGGGGCGCCTTATGACGTCAGGGTGAAAACACAGATTGAAGAATACCGCATGGCGGAAAAAGAATATCCCGCCCATCTGCATATCGATATTCTTGAACAGTATACCGGTCAGCACGGCGGATCAATTCTGATGAACGCGCTGCTGGACCATCTGAAAAAGGTGAACTGCCCGGGCGTCTGCCTGGGCGTGTCGAGAGCCAACGAAAGAGCCTTCGGCTTCTACCGCCACTTCGGATTTGAAATCCTGGCGGAAGAGGAAGGCGGCTGGTTCCTCGGCCTGAAACTGAACTGAAAAAGTCCGGAATTCCCGCAGTTGCTGAACGGGTATCCGGACTTTTCTTTATTTGATTTTTACTCTTTGGCGTTGAAAACGTATTTTTCAATGACTTCCGCCACCGCGCCGTGGTCGCAGTCTCTTTCCGTGATCACGTCGCATTCAGGCTTCATCGATTCAATCGTGTTGGCCACCCCGACGCCGAGACCTGCCGCCTTGATCATGGCCAGGTCGTTGTAGTTGTCGCCGATCGCGATGGTGTCCTTATGGTCAACGCCGAGCAGGTCCGCCAGCCGCAGCAGGCCGGCGCCCTTGTTGACGCCCTTCTTGTTGAATTCAAGATAGCGGTTGGATGAATAGGATACATCCATGTCACCGGTGATGTCAGTCAGCTCGGCGGCGATGGAGCGCAGGTATTCGTGGTCGGTATTCTCATAGAGGCACTTGACGATCTCGGTGCCCTTGAGGAAATCGATGTTGTCAGTGAAGATCTCGGTGTATTCCTGGCGGTTGTTGAGATGCTCAACCTCACGCGGATTCAT
>JAUNJW010000107.1 GCA_030533035.1 Erysipelotrichaceae bacterium | reverse complement strand
CCGCAACCTTTTGATTCGTAGTCAAATACTCTATCCAGTTGAGCTATCGGCGCATTCAGCATCTCGAAATCGAGTGCTTAGTTATATTAGCAAACCTTTATGGGTTTGGCAAGCAGTTTATGAAAAAACTTTTTCGGAATTTCAGAAGGACTGACAATGTCTGTTTTTTGTAAGAAATTCACAGAGCCCCCTGCACCCTCTTTCTATATCCGAATACGCAAGTTCGAAATTCTCGGTGTACCAGGGATCGGCGATGCCCTTGTTTGAACCGTAAAATTCAGACAGGCAGAAGATTTTCTTTCCTTCCCTGTACCTGGCTTCAATGTCATCCGTTCTTCTTTCTTCATTGAAAAAGCGGCACATATTGCGGATATTGGCGTCGTCCATGCCGATCAGCAGATCATATTGCCTGTAATCGTCCGGTGTGATCCGGCGGGCCCTTCTCTTTCAGCTTGGCCCTGGCATAAGGATAGATATCATTTCCGGTCTCTTCCCCGCTGGTCGCCGCCGACGCGATGAAAATATCCATGTTCCGAAGAACCGGATTCTCTGAACACATCTTTCTGAAAATGAATTCCGCCATCGGAGAACGGCAGATATTGCCATGGCACACAAACAGTATTCCTGTCATAGCACAATGTCCTTCATTCTTCCGTAAGATACTTCATCCGGGCCTGCAGTTCTTCGCTGAAATCGCAGAGATCATTCAGTGTGATCACCCCATAATTGAGAAGCGCCTGAATTGTCCATGTCATTGTTGAGCGGCGCAGGTCTGTGATGAGCACACCCGGATTTTTCTGATCGTCTCTGATTCTTTTTTTGAGCGCCCAGAATTTTTCGGATGAAAGCCCCGGGCTGTTCAGAATTTCCCTGTATTCTTCAACCAGGCCGTCCATGTAAGCTTCCTGCCAGCCGGGCAGCTTCTTTCGCAGAAGCTTCCAGTCTTTTTCTTTCAGTTCATAGTCCGCGTATTGCGCCATAATGTTTCCTCTTTCAGCTTTGAGTATATTTGAAAAACGATGAAAAAGCACCCTTACGAAGGATGCTCATTCAGATATTTTCTTAGAAGCCTGACACTTTTGAGGTCAGCGCAGATTTCCGGATCGCCGTCTTCAATTCTGGATTCCGCTTCCGCCAGATCCATCCAGACCGCTTCAATGACCTCCTCTTCCTGAAGAACCAGATCTTCAGTCTTTACCGGTTTGTCATATACGTAGAGGAAGGCAATTTCATTGTCATAGAAGAGACGGCCGTGGAACATCTCCCGGAAACAGATCCTGAATGTGCCGGCCTCTTTCAGATCTTCCGGCTCCGCCTGAATGCCGAGTTCTTCGGCCAGTTCACGCAGGGCGGATTCCTTCGGCTCATCGCCGGTCAGGATATGACCGGCCGAGGACGTGTCAAGACAGAGCGGCCAGGAATCTTTGACTGCCGACCGGCGCTGCAGAAGGACCTGTATTTCCGGTCCGTTTCTGCGGATCACCCAGACGTGGGCGGTTCTGTGCAGGATGCCTTTTTCATGGGCGATGGCACGGACAGCGGTTTTCCCGGTCGGGATTCCCTGCTCATCCACGATGTCGAAGATTTCTTTCTCAGACATGTTTCATGGACCGGGACGCGATGAGATTGACCCCCGTGCCGGCAATGTTCTCCAAAACGACCTGATCGACCTCCACCGGCGCGTGCACGGTGATTTCACGGACCTCCTCCATCGCTTTTTCCATGAGCTCCAGGGGGATTTCCTTTTCGGTGATCACCGGCAGGACACGGTGGGTGCCGTTCAGGATTCTGACCGTGCTGGTCAGGATGCGCATCGGCTGCACACATTCCTGTCTGGCATAGGCTTCGCCCCTGGGACATGTGTTGCCGGTAACGGAAAGGATTTCCTTTCCTTCCATGGTGACTGTGATCCGGCAGCCCATCGGGCAGCTGACACAGATTAATTCTTTTTCAGTCATTCTGTGACCTCCCGCATTGAGATGGTGACATCTTCCTTCAGCTGTGCAATTTCCTTTGCCGTAAGAACGGCTCTTTCCATTTCAGAGGGCATGAGCTTTTTCTTTTTCATGGTTCTCAGCACGGTGTCTCCGGTCCGGATTTCAAGGACCGCCTGGTCCATCGGCTTTCTGACCCGGAAGAAGAACTCGGTATTGCCGGCAGGATCTTCCGGATAGACGCAGGAAGGAACCATGTAGCTGACATTTTCGCCGGGTTTTACGCTGACCTGCGGCCCTCTGTCCTTTCTTTCCTTCAGATAGCGGGCAGCTCCTTCCGCCGCTCTTTTTGCCTGCAGGGAGACAAAGTCAACCAGGTCATGGACGTGGAGGCCGTTGCCGCAGGCGAAGATGCCTTCGATGTTTGTCATATATGTGTCGTCAACCTTCGGGCCGCGGATGGCGGGATCCATCAGGATGCCGCAGTCTTCCGCCAGGTGGTTTTCCGGAATCAGGCCGACTGACAGCAGCAGCGTGTCGACGTCGAAATACTGTTCGGTGCCGGGGATGGGATTCATCTTTTCATCCACCTGCATGAGCTCAATCTTCTCAAGCCTGTCTTTGCCGAAAGTGCGGGTGACTGTGTGGGAAAGATAGAGCGGAATGCCGAAGTCTTTCAGACACTGCTGGATATTTCTCGGCAGGCCGTTGGAATACGGCATGATTTCCGCGACGCCGTATACCTTCGCCCCTTCCAGGGTCATTCTTCTCGCCATGATCAGGCCGATGTCGCCGGAGCCGAGGATAAATACCTTTCTGCCGACGAGGTAGCCTTCAATGTTGAGATAGCGCTGGGCCTGGCCGGCGGTATAGATGCCGGCAGGCCTGGTGCCCATGATATTGATCGCGCCTCTTGCCCGCTCATAGCAGCCGACGGCCAGAATAATTGCGTCAGCCGAAATTGTGACGTCGCCTTCAGAAGCGGATACATAGCGGACGGTGCGGTCGGGATGCAGCTCGGTCACCATGGTATTGAGGCGGATGTCCACGCTGAGTTCTTCCGCCATCTTCACATAGCGCTCGGCGTAGGCCGGACCGGAAAGCTGTTCCTTGAATGTCTGCAGGCCGAAGCCGTTGTGGATGCACTGTTCGAGGATGCCGCCGGGTTCGCAGTCCTTTTCCAGGACAACGATATCTTCTATTCCGTTCTGCTTAAGGGTCACCGCCGCGGAAAGACCGGCGCTGCCGCCGCCGATGACCACTGCCTGATAATGTCTCATTTTCTGTTCTCACTTTCCAGGATCACGGATTTTTCGGAATCCAGAACAACCTCCAGCGGGGAAATATTCAGCTCGCGGGCCAGGATATTGACTACCAGCGGCTCACAGAAGCCGCCCTGGCATCTGCCCATGCCGGGTCTCACACGTTTCTTGACGCCCTTGACGCTGCGGGCGCCGCAGGGTCTGTGAATGCAGTCGACAATCTCGCCTTCGGAAACCTGTTCGCAGCGGCAGATGATCCTGCCGTAGGAAGGATTCATCTGAATCATCCGGTTTCTTTCCTCTTCGTCCAGTTCGCTCAGAACCACCGGCGCCTTTCTGGTCATGATTGCTTCCGGATCCGGTTTGATCACGATTCTCTTTTCGAGCAGGCCGATGATATAGCGGGAAATGCCGGGTGCCGAAGCCAGGCCCGGGGATTCGATCGAAGCCGCGTTGATGAAGCCCGGGAACCCTTTAGCCTCTTCGATGATGAAATCAGAATGGTCGCTGGCGGGACGGATGCCGGAGAAGGTTCTGATCGAGCGGTTCAGCGGGATGTTCTTCAGCGTCTTGTTGATATTGGACCTGACATAGGCAAGGCCTTCAGCACTTGTCGATGTGTCATCCGGCTCATCGATATAATCGGAGTTGGGGCCGATCAGGGTATTGCCGTAGACGGTCGGAACAGCCAGGACGCCTTTGCCCTTGGCGGCGGAAGGAACCGGGAAGATGATATGCTTCACCGGCTGCGCGTCCTGGTCGAGGACATAGTATTCGCCTCTGCGCGGCCGCATGACAAAGCCGGGATCCGGCATGATCATTTTCGCGATACGGTCGGCGTAGACGCCGGCGGCGTTGACCACTGTCCGGGTCAGAAGATCCTGTTTGGGCGTATGGACCAGATAGCCGCGGTCTGTAGCTTCAATGCCGGTGCATTCGCTGTTGAGGAACAGGTCGGCGCCGTTGACGATGGCATTCTCCATGCAGGCACAGGCCACTTCCCAGGGATAGATGACAGCGGTGGTATAGAAGTCAAGGACCTTTGTGACATTGTCGGAAAGGTTCTTTTCCTCCTGCCGCGCTTCATCGCCGCTTAAAAAACGGTACGGGATTTCACGCTCGTCTGCCCTTTGGGCCAGAACGTCAAGATGGTCTTCCTCTTCCTTTCCGCAGGCGGCGATATACGCCCCCACCGTTTTATAATGCAGGCCGAGATCCTCGCAGAGCTTTGGATACAGTCTCGCCCCTTCCACGTTGAGCTTTGCCTTCAGGGTTCCCGGCTCGGGATCATAGCCGGTATGGACGATGGCGGAGTTGGCCATCGTCGCCCCGTCGGCGATATCATTTTCTTTTTCAATGACTGCAATGCGCAGATGACAGGCGGAAAGATCCCTGGCAAGCACAGTGCCGGTAATCCCCGCCCCGATAATCACAACATCATACATATTATGAAATACCTCAGTTTCTTTACACTATTATAAACCGCCGGAAGGATTCTGAACGGACACATTACGGCGATTGGACACGAAAAAAGAAGACCCTGCGGTCTTCTTATGGATTCTGTGGCTCTTCCGGTGTTTCCGGGGCTGCCGGTTCAGCGGCGGGTTCTTCCGCGGCAGGCTCTTCAGCCGGGGGCTGCTCCTGCGGAACGTACTGTTCTGCCGGTGTTTCTTCCGCCTGCTGGGCGTGCGGATTCAGCACTTCCTCGCTGAACTCCTGGTTGCTGAGAGGATCGACGGTATAGATTTCCGTCACCGGGCCGATCAGGTACGGGACCGGTTCAAGGGCCGGTCTTCTGTCTTCCGTATTCAGGGCGTGGGTGCGGATGTATCTGTGCATGGCGGCGAGGCCGTCAGCGTTGAAATGGATGCCGTCAGCTTCGATATAGGCTTCCTTCGCATAGCCGGTGAAACGGTCGGCGAGGGCTTCAAAGGAGTTCAGGAAATACCATTCATTCTCTTCGCACATTTTCAGAATCGCTTCATTGAATTCGCGGATTTCCTCAATCGTGATGATCGGATAATGGGAATACTTCCCGCAGGGCGGAATGGAATTGATGATAATATCCGCGTACGGATACGCTTCCTCCACCGCTGTGATCTGCCTGGCGTAATCGGCGGCGAAATCCTCGGCCGTGACGTCCGGGGCGCCGAGATTGTTGGTGCCGAAGGTCATGATGATTCTTCTTGGCTGCAGATAGGAAACCGCCAGATCCATCGAGACGGTGCCGAAACCGAACTGCTCGCAGGGAACAGATGTGATTCCGTCGACGCCCATGCCGACAACGGCAATGGTATTGTCAGCGGTTGTAAACGTATGTCCATCGGTGTCGAGGAAGGTCATGAAGCGGACCGTGTTGGAATCGCCGAGAAAGAGAGTTTCATCGGTATATGCCTGGCCGGCGTCGGGGGTTGCCTTCAGGACTGTTCCGCTGCCGTTTTCCTGGATCGCGATGGAATCCCTGATGTCAGCGGCATGTTCCGCCTTCTGCGCATCTGTGTTGTCTCTGCGGTGAAAATACCGCCAGCCGTGCCAGCCGGCGAGGCCGAAGCAGACCAGGCAGGCACAGACGCCCAGCAGAAGAAGAATCCGCACGGATGATCTGAGTTTTCTTGTTTTTTTATTTGCGTTCATAAACATGGATATCATACAACAAATCCGGGCCGCTGAACAAACGGCCGGCCGTTTTGGGCAGGAACAGGTTACCCTATTTTTCTTCTTTGACAGAAAAATGAGGAAACATACGCTAGAATGGAAAGCGGAGGAAACAGAATGACACAGATGGAAAATTTCCGGCGTGAAATCAATTTCCGCGATCTCGGCGGCTACCGGGCGGCGGACGGCAGAAAGATCCGCAGCAGCCTTCTCTACCGCAGCGGCGCTGTCGGCCTGATGAACGCGGAAGAACTCGGACGGTTCCGCAGTCTCGGGATCCGCACCATTCTTGACTTCCGTTCGGCAAAAGCCGCTGCCGAGCTTCCCGATCCCGTGATTGAGGGCTGTGAGCAGATTCATATCTGCGCGGCGTTTGAAAATCTGAGAGATGACCTGAATGATTCGCCGCGTGAATTTTATGAAATGCTGGTTGACGAAGACCAGCATGGCAATGTGACCGCGACCGTCGTTTCCAGCATCCATGCCTCTCTTGTTTATTCCAACGAGGCGTATAAACTGATGTTCCGCAAACTGCTGAACAACGAAGTGCCGCTGCTCTTCCACTGCTCGCAGGGCAAGGACCGCACCGGCATCGGCGCGATCCTGATCATGCTGGCGCTGGGAATCGGTGAGGAACAGATCCGTTATGACTACCTGCTCTCCAACGAATACCGCAGATCCTTCATTGAGAAGAAAATGCAGTCCATGAAGCTGCTGCACCGCTTCAGCGACAATGTCAGAACCGCGATCATGGCGGCAGAAGGCGTTCTGCCTGAAGCCGTGCATATGATTCTGGCCGAGATCCTGGAACGGTACGGCACATACGAACGTTTCCTGTTTTACGAATACGGGCTTTCCGCGGCGGATCTCGACAGACTCCGTGATCTGTATCTGGAGCCGTGAAAATTCCCACCAGAAACACTGCAATGATCTGCACGCATATTGATATGCGTCAGATCTTTTTTCTTTTCTTCGCCTTATACAATGAAAAAAGCCCTTGTTTCCAAGGACTTTCGCATGGCGCAGGAACAGGGATTTGAACCCTGGCACCGTGTTACCGATCTACGAGCTTTCCAAGCCCGCCCCTTCAACCGCTTGGGTATTCCTGCA
>JAUNJW010000332.1 GCA_030533035.1 Erysipelotrichaceae bacterium | reverse complement strand
TTGTTGTCAATACCGCAGTCCGGACCTGCTGAGGTGCCCAAATCCGTTGTGACTGCGGCGAATCCCAGTCTCAGGGGACCGGCCAGCATCATCGGCAGGATCATTCCGGCGGCACCGCCATTGCCGACGCCGGCCAGATCGCCATTCCACCCGGAAACAGGAAGCCACAGTTCAATTCTGATATTGCTTTCCGGCACCGGTCTTGCCGTCACGCAGACGGCAACGTGTTCCGGAATGTCTTTCAGCGGCATCATCGGAATACTTTTATCGTCACCGGCGGGAACCGTTTCTGCCCGGGTGATTTCGCAGTACTCCGGCAGAAAGCATTTCAGTTTTTCTTTCAGGTCACTCATGATCACTCACCTGTTATTCGTATTTTCTGCTCAGCTGGGCCTCACATTCTTCACGTGTGATCTGTCCGGCATTGCACTTGGACATCAGTTCAGCATCTTTATCCTTCAGGTTATAGAACGCATACAGCAGAATTGCTGAGATTCCGAATCCGGCAGCGGGAATGAGATAGCCAAGATTCCAGAGAGTATTCAGCGCAGTCGCTGACTGGGTCACGCCCTGGGCAGCCAGATCAGCAAAGCTGTCACCGACAACTTCCTTCCAGCCAAAGGCGGCAAGAATATACAAAGCAACAGAGCCGACCAGACCTGTCAGTGCTTTATTCAGGAATGACTGCAGTGAATAGAAGATACCCGAGCAGTCTTTACCGGTTTTATACCGTGTATATTCAATTGTGTCCGGTGCGATGTATGTTCTGACTACACTGATCAGCGCATTGGGGATTGCGCACAGGCCGCCGAGAACAATGAACAGTATTTTGTTTTCGCGGCAGAAGAAATAAATAATCAGAGTCGCTGCTGCCAGCAGAGCGAAGATGAATGCCAGAAGGTTTCTCTTGCCGAATTTATCTGCCAGTTTGCCGCAGAAGGCGCTGAGAATAATGCCAGGCACAAAACCGATCAGCATAACGTAAGTCAACACCATGGAATCGTGGAAAATATAGAAACCGATAAAGCCTTCCACGGCAGTACGCGTGCAGAGAATAGTGGAAATGATGACTGCCAGGAAATACACCATAATGTATTTATTTGTTAAAACACAGTTGATCATGTCTTTGAAGGTATACTTTTCCTGGGAGCCCTCAATGACAACATTTTTAAGTTCTGTATTATGCTCCTGTACCTTAAACACCATGGGAATCATGAAGACCAGGAAGATCAGCGCGCCGCCGACACCGATATTCTTCAGGGGAACACCGAATCTTTCGCTTAACAGTGCGGAAACGACCACTGACATACCGACAGCTGCGACGACTGTGATGACACCTTTCACTGTCAGAATGCTGTTTCTCTCGGATGGACTGTCTGTAAGCGTCGTGATCATGGACTGCATCGGCACTTCTGTCAGTGTACATGTAAAGTCATAGAGCAGATATGTCACAAAAAACCAGATAATCTTCACTGAATCCGGTGCATTCTTCGGCATCATGAAGAACAGAATTGTCGCAACAGGGAAAGTCCAGAAGAACAGACGGTACCACGGCATGTACTTGCCTTTGCCCGCAAACCGCTGGAACAGTTTCCATTTTTTTATATCGATTTTGTCAATAATGAATCCAAACAGCACATCATCCACGGAGTCAATGATTTTGACAAGCAGTATGGCAGTAGCCAGGGATACGGTACTGATCCCCTGGAACATAAGGAACATGGTCATGTATGATCCAACCAGTGAAGTGCAGAACAAACGCGATGTATCGCCGACATAATACCAGTTCTTTTCCGAACGGCTGAGCTGCCAGTCCGGGTGTTTGTTGATTCTCTCTTTTCCAGCCATTTTTCTTTCCTCCTATATGTGCTGATTTATGAATGACATCATTCTGTTAAACGCTTCATCTGCGTGAGACTCTTTTCCGACGTTGTCCATATATCCGTGGGGAAGGTTTTCTTCCGGGAAGTAAACAAGATCGTTGGGCACATGAATTCGATCCAGAACGTTCTTCAGATCTCTTCCCTCTTTGATGAAGAAGCCGTTTTCCCCTCCCTCGTTGGAAGCGTTGATCCAGCCGGGGATATAGGAATCTCTGATGTATTTCTTTGCGTTGATCATTGCCGTGTCAGGTTTGGTTATTATTTTTTATCAACAAATTCAGTTAGGCGCGCATGCAGTGTGGGGCGTTGCCGGAATTTTACTTTCTTGTGTCTTATTTAGTTTTAGCAGCGTTTT
>JAUNJW010000004.1:917-19022 GCA_030533035.1 Erysipelotrichaceae bacterium | reverse complement strand
CGGGCGATGTCCAGGAAATCGGGGAATTTGAAATCCGCTTTGAGGATCCGGTTGAATATCCGGGACTGAGGATCAAACAGTCGCCGGTCTGGATCACCTGGTGTCTGCTGATTTCATTCCTGATCATGACCGCCGGGCTGTATATGTCATTCTTCATGCAGCCGGTGCTGGTTGTGGTGAATAAAGACGGATATACGGTAATCGGCAGACAGGAAGGACTGAGAATCATCCTGGATGATGCGGTGAATCAGGCAGAAGGGGAGGGATTTGAAAATGCTTGATATTCTGTTTTTTGCGGGACTTGTCCTGTACTTTGTTTCCATGACGGGTCTGTTTGTCTCGATGGTTTTCCATCAGCAGCTGATCAAAAAGTATTCATGGTATCTGTTCCTGGCAGCGGCTGCCCTGGCGACGGTTTATCTTGTGATCCGCGGAATCAAGGCCGGACGGCTGCCGATGTCCAACCAGTTTGAGTTTGCGTGCTCCTTCTCGTGGGGCATCGCGATGATCCTGATCTTTATGCACTACAGGCTGAAAATCGAGTGGATCGACTCACTTGGCGTGGCGATGGCGTTCCTGATTCTTTCGTATGCGGCTTTGCAGCCGCGGGAAATCACGGAACTGATGCCGGCCCTGCGCAGCGCGTGGTTCGGCTTCCATATCGGTTCGGCGGCTTTCTCCTACGCGGCGTTCATGCTGGCGGGAGCGGCGGGCGTCCGCTATCTTCTCAGCTGGCGGAAGAATCCGCAGGATCCCCAGCTGGTCAAAATTGACTATATGATCTACCGCCTGATCGCGGTCGGTCTTCTGTTACTGACAGTCACGATCCTCTCCGGCGCCATCTGGGCGGAGGAAGCCTGGTCTTCCTTCTGGACATGGGATCCCAAGGAAGTATGGGCCCTGATCACCTGGATTCTCTACGCGATCTTCCTGCATCTGCGCCTGGGCCGCAGGAAGTCGGGTGTTTTCGCGGCATGGTACGCCATTATCGCGGTACCGGTTGTGCTGTTTACCTTTGTCGGAGTCAACACGCTTCTGCCGGGCCTGCATTCCTACGGTGTCCTGATCCGCGGCACAATGCTTTAAACCTGAAAAGGGCCGGGAACGGCCTTTTCATTTTGTACAGTCATGAAAACAAAATGAAACAAAATACATGAAAACTGAAACTAATTGCATAATCTTACAGTGATTTCGTTGTAAAACATTTCAAGCGATTTTATAATAGGTCATGTTATTTGTCTGAGAAGGCAGATAAGGAGTTGGAAAGAGTGTATTATGACAAAATATCTGATTAAACGGATTCTGCTGGCATTTCTCAGTGTTTTCCTGATCTGCATGATCACTTTCTTCCTGATGAACGCAGTCCCCGGCGGACCGTTCAGCAGTGAAAAAGCGGTCAGCCCGCAGGTTATGGCGGCGCTGGAGGCCAGGTTCAATCTGGATAAGCCGCTCTGGCAGCAGTTTATCCTGTACATGGGAAATATTTTCCATGGTGATTTCGGGATCTCGATGAAAACCGGAAGGGAAATTGCAGTTACCCTGAAGTCCTGCTTTTCTATTTCCGCGAAGCTCGGCGGCAGCGCCCTGATTGTGGCGATGATCTTCGGAATTATTTTCGGCTGTATCGCGGCCCTTTACAGAAACCGGATCCCGGACAGAATCATTGTCTTTATGACCACTCTGTTTACCGCGATGCCTTCATTTGTCCTGGCGACGCTGCTTCTGCTGGTTTTCTGTATCCAGCTGAAATGGTTCCCGGTCTGGGATGCCTCAAGCAAGAGCTATCTTCTGCCTGTCATCGCGCTGGCAGCGTATCCGACCGCGTATATTACCCGTCTGACAAAGACGTCGATGCTCGACGCGCTGAGCCAGGATTATATCCGTACAGCCCGTGCCAAGGGCGTTCCGATGGTCTGGGTTATTTTCAAGCACGCGCTGAGAAATGCCCTGATTCCGGTTATTACATATCTCGGACCGGAGCTGGCTTACATTCTGACCGGTTCGCTGGTTATCGAAAATATCTTCACGATCGGCGGCCTCGGCCAGCAGTTCGTGCAGTCCATCAACAACCGTGACTATTCGATGATTATGGGAACCACCATTTTCCTGGCGATCATCATGGTCTTCTGCAATCTGCTCAGTGACATTCTCTACAAGGTTGTCGACCCGAGAATCAAGCTGGACGCCTAGGAAAGGAGAGAGAAACATATGTCAGAAAACAATATGCCTAAAAAGAATCTCCTCTCCATGCAGATTGATCCGGCCGCCTTTGAACCGGCAACTGATGATGAAAAACGTCAGGCAGACGTCATGAGTGAGTCCACGTCCTTTTTCCGGGACGGCATGCGCAAGCTGATGAGAAATCCGCTGGCGGTAGGCTCAATCATCGCACTTGTACTGATTGTTCTGCTGATCATAATCGTTCCTCATATCGTGCCGTACGGCTATGAGGAAATTATCAGGGTCGGCGGTTCCAAGGATAAAACAATCACCAACCTGGCGCCGTTTGCCTGGAGTGAAAAGGAACTGGCTGTGATCGCTTCCGGCGGAAAACTGTTCCCGCACATCATGGGAACCGATTCCCTCGGCCGTGATTACTTCATCAGAGTCATCTACGGCACCAGGGTTTCCCTGACAGTCGGTCTGTTCGCGAGTATCCTCGTCCTGATCATCGGCGTTCTCTACGGTTCCATTTCCGGCTACCGCGGCGGCAGAACCGACATGATCATGATGAGAATTGTCGATATTATCTATTCCCTGCCGGATGTTCTGATTATCATCCTGCTGTCTGTCGTTCTGAACCAGACACTGAACAAATCCAATCCGCTGGTCAAGCTGATCGGCGCCAACATGGTTGCGATCTTCATTGTCTTCGGTCTGCTTTACTGGGTCGGCATGGCAAGACTTGTCAGAGGCGAAGTGCTCAAGATCAAAAACAATGAATACTTCCTGGCTGCCAAGGCAACCGGCGCCTCTTCATGGCATATCATCAGAACCCATGTCATTCCCAACTGCATCAGCGTCATCATCATCACGACGGCCCTGCAGATTCCGTCCGCAATCTTTACGGAATCCTTCCTGTCCTTCATGGGCATGGGCGTGCAGGCCCCGATGCCTTCCCTCGGTTCGCTGGCGAACAATGCCAGGGCCGGCCTGCAGAGCTACCCCTGGCAGCTGGTATTCCCGGCCGTGATGATCGTTATCATCGTTCTGGCCTTCAATCTGCTCGGCGACGGTCTGCGTGACGCGTTCGACCCGAAACTCAGGAGGTAACAGATGGCGGTACTTGAACAGATTCTTGAAAACGGTCAGGAGCCTCTTCTCAAGGTAATTGACCTGCATACAAGCTTTACAACCGATAACGGTGAGGTCCAGGCTGTCAACGGCCTGTCCTTCAACCTGAATCCGGGCACAACCCTCGGCATCGTCGGCGAGTCCGGTTCCGGCAAATCCGTTACCGCGTATTCAATCATGAGGATTCTGGAAGCCAACGGCCATGTGACCGCAGGCAAAATCCTGTTCAACGGGGAAGACATTTCCAGCTACAGCGAAAAGCAGATGGCTGACTTCCGCGGCAACAAGATTTCCATTATCTTCCAGGACCCGATGACTTCGCTCAACCCGGTTTACACCATCGGCAACCAGATCGTTGAAGCGATTACCCTGCACCAGGATGTCACGAAAGAACAGGCGAAGGAAGAAGCCATCGACATGCTGAAACAGGTCGGCATCAATGACGCCGAAAGACGTTTCAGACAGTATCCGCATGAGCTTTCCGGCGGTATGAGACAGAGAGTCATGATCGCCATGGCGCTTGTCTCCAAGCCTTCCATCCTGATCGCGGATGAACCGACAACAGCCCTGGACGTTACCATCCAGGCGCAGATTCTCGAACTCATGCAGGAACTGCAGAAGAAATACCATATGGCGATCATCATCGTCACCCATGACCTGGGCGTCATTGCCCAGATGGCGGATGAGATTGTCGTCATGTACGGCGGCCGTATCTGTGAAAGAGGAACGGCTGAGGATATCTTCTACAATCCATGCCATGAATATACAAAGGGTCTTCTGAAATCCATCCCGAACGTGGACAACATGAAGGAGAAGCTGGTGCCGATCGAGGGCAGCCCGATCAACCTGCTGAACCTGCCGAAGGGATGCGCGTTCTGCGCAAGATGCGCCAATGCGATGAAGATCTGTCTGGAAAAGGTTCCGGAAGAGCTGAGAATGCCGGACGGGCATCTGGCTTCCTGCTGGATGAATGTCAAAAACAACAACTATGTCATTGACGGGGAGGAACAGGCATGAGCACTGAAAACAAAAGTGAATACCTCGTCGAAGTGAGAAATCTGAAAGAATACTTCCCGGTCAGGACAGGCTTCATGAAAACAATCCCGCTGAAAGCGGTGGATGACGTCAGCTTTGCCATCAGACCGGGCGAAACACTCGGCCTTGTCGGCGAGTCTGGCTGCGGCAAGACAACTGTCGGCAGAACGCTTCTGCATCTGTACAAGCCGACCGGCGGCGAGATCTATTTCGAAGGGAAGCAGGTTACCGAGAAGAACATCGGCGAGTTCAGAAAAGACATGCAGATGGTATTCCAGGATCCGTATTCTTCCCTCGATCCGAGAATGACCGTTGAGGACATTATCGGCGAGCCGCTGGATGTCCATAAGATGTACTCCACAAAAGAGGAACGCCGTGAAAAAGTCATGGAACTGATGAACCTTGTCGGCCTCAACGCCGAACACGCGACCAGATATGTCCATGAATTCTCCGGCGGCCAGAGACAGAGAATCGGCATCGCGAGAGCGCTCGCGGTGAATCCGAAATTCATCGTCTGCGACGAGCCTGTTTCCGCGCTTGACGTTTCGATCCAGGCCCAGGTCATCAACATGTTTGAGGAACTGCAGGAAAAGCTGGGCGTTGCCTATCTGTTTATCGCCCACGACCTTCTTGTCGTTCACCATATTTCCGACAGAATCGCGGTCATGTATCTTGGCCGCATGGTTGAGATGGCGGATGCCGATGAACTGAACGAACATCCGATTCATCCATATACACTCTCCCTGCTTTCGGCAGTCCCGGTACCTGATCCCAAAACTGCCAAGGCTTCGCAGAGAATTATCCTTGAGGGCGATGTACCAAGCCCGCTTAACATGCCTTCAGGCTGTGCGTTCCGCACCCGCTGCCGCTATGCGACAGAAAAGTGCGCAAAGGAATGCCCGGCTTTGACGGACAGAGGCAACGGCCATATGGTTGCCTGCTGGAACAGATAAGGTTTCAAACTCATAAGGAGGGAAAAAAATGAGTATGAAAAAAATGATGGCCTCCGTACTCGCAATCGCCATGCTGGCTGGATGCTCTTCATCCACACCGGCAGACGGATCTGCAGATACAGACGGCCAGGGTGCTGAAGCTTTCGAATCAACACTCTACCCGACACCGGAAGGCGTCACTTACACAGCTTCTTCCACAAACGCAGCAGCTCCTGACTGGGCAAAGTATGATGAACTCGTTGACCAGATCAGAACAACACTCGACATGGACGAGCGTGTCACTCTTCTCCACCAGGCTGAAGACATCCTGATGGGAACAGCAGCTGTCATCCCGCTGTACTACTACAACGACACATTCCTGCAGAAGACAGATGTCGACGGCATCTACTCCAACGTCTTCGGCAACAAGTTCTTCATGTTCGCGACAACACCGCGTGACGTCCTCAAGATCAACCTCGCTTCCGAACCGGACAAGATTGACCCGGCTCTGAACACATCCGTTGACGGCGCATGCATCGACGTCAACCTGTTCTCCGGCCTGTACACATATGACAAGGACGGCAACCTGGCTCCGGATCTCGTTGATCATGAGAATCCTT
Organism: Erysipelotrichaceae bacterium; assembly: GCA_030533035.1. Taxonomy (GTDB): domain Bacteria; phylum Bacillota_I; class Bacilli_A; order Erysipelotrichales; family Erysipelotrichaceae; genus Bulleidia. Next base: position 13,141 of record JAUNJW010000004.1, on the reverse strand, counting down.
ATGATGTCTCTGACGACGGTCTGGAATACACATTCCATCTGCAGGAAGGCCTGAAGTGGTCTGACGGCGACGCTCTGACAATGAACGACTTCGCTTATGCATGGAACCGTGCAGTTGATCCCGCAACAGCAGCTGACTATGAATACATGTATGCTCCGATCGCCGGCTATGAAAACGGTGCTCTGGAAATCGAAGTTGTTGACGACTACACACTGAAAGTCAAGCTGACAGCTCCGACTGCTTACTTCCTCGACCTCATGGCTTTCCCGGCATTCTTCCCGGTCAAGCAGGATGAAGTTGAAGGTGCTGAAGGCTTCGCTGACAACCCCGGTGCATGGGCTACAGAAGCAGGCTTTGTTTCCAATGGCGCTTACACACTCGAATCCTGGGCACATGAAGAATCCATGGTCTTCAAGAAGAACCCGAACTACTACAGAGCTGATGAAGTTACTGTTGAAGAAATTGACCTCATGCTGTCCGCTGACGACACAGCAATCTTCGCCGCATTCAATGCCGGCAACCTTGACTTCGCTGACGCAGTTCCGACAAACGAAATCGCCAAGGTCAAGAACAGCCCTGAATTCCATGTCATCGACAACCTTGGCACATACTATGCATGCTTCAACGTCAACAGCCCGATCTTCGAAGGCAAGACAGTTGAGCAGGCAATCGCCATGAGAAAAGCATTCTCCCTGATGATCGACCGTCAGTACATCGTTGACACTGTCGGCCAGACAGGCCAGCTCCCCGCTACTTCCTACCTGCCTGCAGGTATGGCAGACGGCAACGGCGGCGTCTTCAAGAAGGCTGACGGCTGGAAGTATCCGAACGGTTCCGACGGATATTACAATGTTGAGGTTACTGAAGACGCAGTTGAAGAAGCACGCAAGCTCCTCGAATTCGCTGGTTACACATTCGATGACAGCGGCAAGCTCTCTGCTGACACTCCGATCAACATCACTTATCTGACAAACGAGTCCACAGGCCACGTAAAGGCAGCTGAATCCATGCAGCAGGACCTCGCTGAAATCGGCATCAACATGGACATCAAGCAGGAAGACTGGAACGTATTCCTGACAGACCGTAAGAACGGCAACTATGACTTCGCACGCGAAGGCTGGCTCGCTGACTTCAACGATCCGATCAACATGATTGAAATGTTTGCTTCCTACTCCGGAAACAACGACCCGCAGTTCGGCAAATAAGATTTAAACTCATGAATCATAAAAGGCTCCGGTGAATGACATATGGCTCTCCGGGGCCTTTTCTTCTCTTCAGCGCGGCAAAGTACTTATTTCATGAAAAAACAATTCGTACTATAATAGCGTGGCGTGAGGTGAATATGAAAAACTTTACAGCTTATACGGAAAATGTCGGGGAAACACATGCCCTCGGGGAAAAGATCGGCAGGGCCGTCTCAGAAAACATGGTTCTTCTGCTTTCGGGAGATCTCGGCGCCGGCAAGACAACGCTGACGCAGGGGATCGCAAAAGGCCTCGGGGTCAGAAGAAACGTGACCAGCCCCACATTCACGATTCTGAAAATCTACCGGGGCAGAATGCCTCTGTATCATATTGACGCATACCGTCTCGAAGGCGTCAGCCAGGACCTCGGCTTTGAGGAACTGATGGAGGATGACGGCCTGACAGTCATCGAATGGTCGCAGTTTGTTCCTGAGATCATTCCCGATGAATACCTGTCTGTTTCCATTCATCTGCTCGATGAAGACAGACGCCGTTTTGATTTTGAAGCCAAAGGCGGACGCTATGAAGAGCTTCTGGAGGAACTCGCATGATTACACTGTGCATGGATACAAGTCATATATTCCTGGCGCTTTCCCTGATCAGGGATGATCAGATCATTGCCCGCGTGCAGGAAGAATGCTGGAAAAAACAGTCTGAACAGATTTTTCCGAAGCTGATCGCGATGTGTGAGGAAACCGGGATAACGCCGGATGATATTTCACAGGTCGTGATTTCAAAGGGGCCTGGCAGCTATACAGGCGTCAGGATTGCCATGACAGTCGCCAAGGTATTCTGCGCGATGAAGGAAATCCCGCTTTATACAGTCGGAACCCTGCAGCTGTACGCCGGCAGGAGCACCTGCCGGGTGATGACAGATGCCCGCGGCAAAAGGGCATATACCAATGTCTTTGAAAACGGAAACCCGCTGGGTGAAGACACCGTGAAAGCCAATGAGGAGATCATGGCTGAATATGGCGGTGAGGCAATCGTCGGCGACGGACATCTGATCAATCAGGAAGATGTCTGGCCGGATATCGCGGAAAACTTCCTGGTGACAATGGATAAATGGCAGAGGGCGGACAACGTGCATCTGGTTGTTCCTGAATATCTCAAGTCTTCTGAATCCTATCTGGTAAAAAAATGATCCGGATGATGACAAAAGAGGATCTGCCGGTCATCGCTGAAATGGAAAAGGATCTTTTTCCTGAAAGCCCCTGGCCGGAGTATGAATTCCTCCAGGAAATGGAACACAATCCCTTTTCGGTTCTTGCCGTATATGAAGAAGGCGGTGAGATCCTGGGATATATGGATTACTGGATTACCTATGAACAGGCGCAGCTGGCCAACATTGCCGTTGCCAGAAAAGCCTGGGGGAAAGGAATCGGCAGCAGGCTGATGGATGAGTGTGTCCGTCAGGCGGAGAAAGCCGGCTGTGAAGTGCTTTCCCTGGAAGTGCGTGTCTCCAATGAGCGCGCCGTCAAGCTTTATGAAAAATACGGTTTTATCAGGGCGGCCGTCCGTAAGGGATATTACGAAAACGGAGAAGACGCCCATCTGATGATCAAACCGCTGGGAGGTCTCAGTGATGACACTGATCTTAGCTATTGAATCGAGCTGTGATGAAACAGCATGCGCCATTGTGCGCGATGGAAAGGAAATTCTTTCGAATATCGTTTCCAGCCAGATAAATGTGCATACACGCTACGGCGGCGTGGTTCCCGAAGTCGCCAGCCGCATCCACGTCGAGAATATCTCGACCGTTATTACCGCAGCGCTGGCAGCTGCCGGGGTGACAATGGACGACATTGACGCGGTTGCCTATACCCGCGGTCCGGGCCTGATCGGTTCGCTCCATGTCGGCGTGCAGGCAGCCAAGACAATCGCCTGGGCTTACAATAAGCCGCTGGTTCCGGTCAACCACATGACCGGCCATATCTATGCCAACCGTTTTGTCAGCGAACTGGAATTCCCGCTGCTCGCCCTTGTGATTTCCGGCGGCCACACCCAGCTGATCTGGATGCCGGATGACTGGACATTTGAGGAAATCGGCACAACCGGCGACGACGCGATCGGTGAAGCCTATGACAAGGTGGCGCGGGTGCTGGGCCTGGGCTATCCGGGCGGACCGAAGATTGATAAAATCGCGAAGGAGGGCGGCCCCCATTACACACTGCCGACCCCGAAAACAGCCAATCCTTATGACTTCTCCTTCTCCGGCCTCAAAACCGCTGTCCTGCAGATGATCCAGAGAGAGGAAAAGAAGGGGGAGGAAATCAATATCCCCGATGCCGCCTGGTGCTTCCAGGAGACAGCGCTGCAGTCAATGGTGAAAAAGACCGTTGCCGCGGTGCAGGAGTATAAGCCGAAGATGCTTGTTCTTGCCGGCGGCGTCGCTGCCAACTCACGCCTGCGGGTGCTGATGGAAGAGCAGATGAAAGCCATTCCTGAAACAAAGCTGGTCATTCCGCCGCTGTACTGCTGCACGGACAACGCCGCCATGATCGGCGCCGCGGGATATGTCGCGTACATGCATGGCGAGCGGGGCGGATTTGACGCCTCGGCTGATCCGGGCATGTTAATGCCGGGCGAAGAATACTGATTAAATACAGTATTTGTTAATTTTTGGATATTTTCACAAAGTATCTTTTGATGTAAGATTGACTTGGTGATTGAAATGACAGAAAGAAAAGTGCCCAAGGCAACCTTACAGAGATACCCGGTATATCTCAAAGCATTGCGCAAGCTGCGCTCCAACGGGGTCAGACGGATTATGTCCCGCGAGCTCGCAGATTACGTATCTATTGAATCAACTACAATCCGCAGAGATTTCAGTTTTCTCGGAAACCTTGGCAAGCAGGGATACGGCTACAACGTCGATGATCTGATTGATATTTTCTCGGATCACCTCGGTGTGAATTTTGATGAGAAGATCATTCTCATCGGCGCCGGAAACCTCGGCAAGGCATTGATGAATTACAACAACTGGAATCATGTCGTCGGTGAAATCGTATGCGCGTTTGACCTGGCGGCGGATAAAGTCACCGGCGCGCCGGTTCCGGTCTACCCGCTCAGCGAGCTGAGTGAGAAAATGCCGGAAGGATGCCGGATTGCCATCCTGTGTATATCAAGGGATGTACAGGAAACAGTCAACCTGCTGATCGACAATGGAATCCGCGGCTTTGTCAGCTTCGCGATGGAACATTTCTCGGTCCCGCAGGATGTATATGTAAAGAGTGTGGATATTGTCTCAAGTATCCAGGAACTTGTCTTTGAAACAAACGCAATCAAGAAGTAAAAGGAGAACAGAATTATGCCAACAGAAATGAGTGTCCGTGAACTTTACGCACTGACAAAAGAAGCGACTGAACTCGAAAGAGACCAGATCGACTATGTTCAGATCCAGGGATGGGTACGCACCAACCGTGCCGGAAAGAATGTTTCTTTCATCGCCCTGAATGACGGAACTTATTTCCAGAATGTCCAGATTGTCTATTCAGCTGACACTCTGGCAGATTATGACAAGGTCAGCAAATACCTGACCGGCACAGCGATTTCTGTCATCGGAAAATATGTCCCGACCCCTGAGGCAAAACAGCCGTTTGAAATCCAGGCTTCCGAAATCAACCTCGAAGGCGCCTGCGACGGCAGCTATCCGATGCAGAAGAAGAGACATTCCTTTGAATATCTCCGTGAGGTCGGACACCTGCGTCCCCGCACAAACACATTCTCAGCTGTCTTCAGAGTCAGATCCTGCCTGGCCATGGCGATTCACCAGTTCTTCCAGGAACAGGGCTTCGTCTATGTCAACACCCCGATCATCACCGGCAACGACGCCGAGGGCGCCGGCCAGACATTCACAGTCACAACCCGTGATGACGGCAACTATGAGGAAGACTTCTTCGGCAAGCATGCCTCTCTGACCGTTTCCGGCCAGCTGCAGGCAGAGGCATTCGCCCTGGCTTTCCGCGATGTTTATACATTCGGTCCGACATTCCGTGCCGAAAACTCCAACACAACCACCCATGCGTCCGAATTCTGGATGATCGAGCCGGAAATGGCTTTCGCTGACCTGGATTATGACATGGACGTCATCGAGGACATGATCAAGTACTGCATCGACTATGTTCTTGAAACATGCCCTGAGGAAATGAAGTTCTTCAACGAGAGAATCGACACAACCCTGCTGGAAAGACTGAACCATGTCAGAAACAGCGAGTTCCGCAGAATGCCTTACACCGAGGCAATTGAAATCCTGAAGCAGGCGGATGTGAAGTTTGAAAACTCCAACATCTACTGGGGCATGGATCTCAATACAGAACACGAGCGCTATATCACCGAGAAAGTTGTCAAGGGTCCGACATTCCTGATCAACTATCCGGAAGAAATCAAAGCCTTCTACATGAGAAAGAATGATGACGGCAAAACAGTCGCGGCCTGCGACCTGCTCGTGCCGGGCGTCGGCGAACTGGTCGGCGGCAGCCAGAGAGAAGAAAGACTCGATGTGCTGGAAGCCAAGATGGACAGCCTCGGAATGAACAAGGAAACACTCGACTGGTATCTCGACCTGAGAAAGTACGGCGGCTGCCAGCATGCCGGATTCGGTCTGGGCTTCGAGCGTCTTGTCATGTATGTGACAGGCATGGAGAATATCAGGGACGTCATCCCGTTCGCAAGAACACCGCGCAACCTCTTATTCTGATTCACAAAATCAATCAAACAGACAAAGGGGAATGGATATCTCACAAAGACTCCATTCCCGTTTTTTAAGGAGAGTTATGCTTTATCAGATCAGTAAGGCAGCGAAGTATTACGGCGCTGAAACCGTGTTTGAAGACTGCAACTTCGAAATACGGGGAACTGAAAAAATAGCGATTGTCGGCCGCAACGGCTGCGGCAAAACAACTTTCCTGCGCTGCATGTGCGGCGAGGAGAATTTTGACCGCGGCACAATTTCACGCCAGAACGGCATCACCATCGGCTATCTTGCCCAGAAGGTTCTTGAACATGATGAAAGAACTGTAGAGGAAGAGCTGATGACGATTTACGCGCGTGTCTTTGAGCTGCAGGAACGCATGCACGTTCTGGAAGAGCAGATGGCTGACAGCGTTGATGAAAAGGTTCTCGGCCAGTACGCCAGGCTGCAGGAGGAATTCGAAGCGGCCGGCGGCTACAGCTGGGAATCGGAAATGAAAACCGTCTTCACCCGGTTTGGTTTTGATCTGTCTGATCTGAACAGGAAGATCGGCGAATTCTCGGGCGGCCAGAAGACAAGAATCGCTTTTGTCAGGCTCCTGCTGTCCAAACCGGATATTCTGCTGCTCGACGAGCCGACCAACCATCTTGATCTGACCGCGATCGAATGGCTGGAAGGATATGTGAAGAATTACCCCAAAGCAGTTGTGGTTGTTTCCCACGACCGGATGTTCCTGGACCGGGTGGCAGACTGTGTCGTCGACATGGAATACGGGAAAATGAAACGCTATTCCGGCAGTTATTCCTCATTCACGGTCCAGAAGGAAAACGACCTGGAAAGACTCCAGCAGGCGTATGAGCGCCAGCAGAAGGATATCCAGCGCCTGCAGGCCCTGATTGAAAAGTTCCGCTACAAGAAAAACAAGGCGGCCTTTGCCCAGTCCAAGATCAAGTATCTTGAAAGAATGGACAGAATCGAAGTGGAAAAGGCTGACACGAAAACATTCCACGCGAAATTTACGCCTGCCGTCAAAGGCGGCGAGCGTGTCCTGGATGTCGACAGGCTGAAGATCGGCTATGACCGTGAACTCTGCGAAGTGTCCCTGGAAATGCACCGGGGCAACCGGATCGGCATCATCGGCTCCAACGGCACCGGCAAGTCGACTTTTGTCAAAACCCTGATGGGACTGGTGCCGCCGCTGTCAGGCACATTCCTGTATGGCCACCAGATTGAGCCGGGTTATTTTGACCAGCAGCTGGCCCAGTTCTCTTCCGGAAAAACCGTGCTGGAAGAACTCTGGGATGAGAATCCCGAACTGGACAGGACCGCGGTCAGAAGCGTTCTCGGACAGTTCCTGTTCAGCGCGGACGACGTGTTCAAGACAGTCGACGTGCTTTCCGGCGGCGAGAAGGTCAGGCTTTCGCTGGCCAAACTCCTTTTGAAGCATTCCAACCTGCTGATTCTGGATGAACCGACGAATCACCTCGATATTCCCGGCAAGGAAGCGCTGGAAGAAGCGCTGAAGGGATTTACCGGTTCCATTCTCTTTGTCTCCCATGACCGTTATTTCATCAACCAGCTGGCTGACCGCCTGCTGATCCTGGATGATAACAGCGCCGAATTCTTTGAAGGAACCTATCAGGAATACAGCGACAGGAGAAAGGAACAGGAAAACGCCGCAAAAACACCTCAGACGGCGGAAGCACCGAAAGCACCGAAGAGAAATCTTTCTCCCGAAGGCAGAAGAAGGCGGCTGGCGGCGATTGAAAAGACAATCACCGAAAAAGAAAACCGGCTTGAGGAATGCCGGCAGCTGCGCTTTGAGCCTGAATACTATGAGGATTATACAAAACTGAATGACCTGGAGGCGGAGATTGCGGAACTTGATGAAGAAATCGCTGCCCTGATGGACGAATGGGAAGAACTCAGTGAAGGCTGATCTGCTATAATCACTGTAGAGATAGAGGTGAAAAAATATGCCTAATTGTATCGTAGCCCAGTCCGGCGGACCGAGTTCTGTTATTAATGCGACTCTGGCCGGAATTATCAAAGCCAACCAGCTGAATCCTGTTTACGGTCATGTTTACGGCGCCATCAACGGCATCGAGGGTGTTCTTCAGGAGCGCTTCGTCGATCTGTCGAAAATGACAGAGCGGGAAAACCTTGTCCTGCGCCAGACGCCGTCCAGCGCCCTGGGTTCCTGCCGCTACAAGCTGCAGCGCGACAACCTGGAGGATGTTGAAAAAGTCATGTCCGTCATGGAGCGCTATGACGCGGAAACGCTTTTCTACATCGGCGGCAACGACTCGATGGATACCGTTGCCTGGCTCAGTGAATATGCCTCAAAGAAGGGGATTAAGAACCGCCGTTTCATCGGCTGTCCGAAAACCATTGACAATGACCTGATGGTCATCGACCACGCCCCGGGCTTCGGTTCCGCGGCCAAATTCATCGCCACCACAGCCCTGCAGTGCTGGCAGGATATCACGGTTTACCCGCCTTCAAGGAAAGAAGTCTTCATCCTTGAGACCATGGGCCGCGACGCCGGCTGGCTTGCCGCGAGCGCCTGTCTGAGCGGTGTCGTGGATCTGCTGATCGTGCCGGAAAAAACATTTGACAAAGAAGTGATCCTGGAAGAAATAAGACAGATCATTGAAGAAAGATCCAAGTGCTTCGTGGTCATCTCCGAAGGCGCCCATTATGCCGACGGCACATATATCGCCTCCGGTGAAGCCCGCAACGACCTGTTCGGCCATGCCGTTCTCGGCGGTGCCGCGAGGGCTCTTGAACAGATGATCCTTGAAGCGGGTGTTTCTCCCCGCTGCAAGATCCAGGAACTCTCCACTGCCCAGCGCTCCCACGCCTCCGAGCAGTCAAGGGTGGACGTGACCGAGTCCTTCAATCTCGGCATGAGCGCCCATATGCACAGCATGGATCCTGCCTTCACCGGCAAGATGGTCTGCCTGCGCAGAAGAAAAGACATCGAAGAATATGACGTCGAATACTATGCCATCGACGCCGACAGAGTCGCCAACTTTGTCAGAAACTTCCCGGAAAAATGGCTGCTGCCCAACTTCCGCGGCGTGACTGAGGAAGCCCTGGAATACATGCGGCCCCTGATCAAGGGCCAGCCGCAGCTGATCATGGAACACGGTCTGCCGGAAATGACAGTGCCGTACTACATGCGTGACTGCGAAATCGAAAAGAAATAGACATCAAAACACCCCGGATTGCTTTGGTCCGGGGTGTTTTAACGGTTGTTGCTGTCTGAGCGGGCGTCTTTGAACTAAATCAGTCCGAGGTGGATGAAGGCGTTCTTCAGTCCGTCCTCATCGGTGCCGGTTGTGATATAATCCGCCGCATCCTTGGCGCTCTGATTTCCGGATCCCATGGCGACAGAATAACCGCATAATTCAAACATCGGGATATCCACCGCCTCATCACCGAAGGCAATGGTATCCTTTTTGTCCGCCCTGAGATAATCCAGCAGGAAACGGATGGCATTCGCCTTGTTTACGCCTTCAGGCGAAACATCGCCATGCGAGCAGTTGGGCGCGTCGCCGCCCCAGCAGCCGACATGCAGGGAGGAGAACTTCTCCTTTGCGGCCAGATAGTCGTCCCAGCTGTTGAGCCGGAAGCTGATCTTGTTCACATCATCCCGGTAGGGGGAGGCGCCGTAGATCATCCGCTCGAAGAACTCGCCGTACTGCGGCTCTTTTCCGAATTTCTTCCGGTACGCCTCAAAGGATCTTTCTTTGTATTTTTCAGAAGGATACAGGCCGCTGTTGCATTCCAGATAGAATTCCATGTCATGGGATCTGCACCAGTCAACAACTTCCCGGCATTCCTCTGCCGAAAGCTTCTGGTGCAGGATAGTCTTTCCATGATCCTCCACATAGCAGCCGTTGCCGCCGATCATGCCGTCAAGGCCGATTGCCCAGATGTCCTCATAGACTTCCGCCTTTGACCGGCCGGTGCAGATATAGACAAGATGGCCGTTCTCCCTGGCCTTTCTGATCGCTTCCGCCGCGGAAACCGGCGGCTTATTGTAAACAGGGGAACAGAGTGTTCCGTCGACATCAATGAAAAGTATTTTCCGCATAACGATACCTCTATACAGACAAAATACAGTATTTCAGGCACTGTTTCAAAGAGATAAGAAAAACGCCCGGTTTTCCGGACGTATTTTCATATGGCGGAGAATGAGGGATTTGAACCCCCGCACGCTTTCACGTCTAGCGGTTTTCGAAACCGCCCCCTTCAGCCTCTTGGGTAATTCTCCAGTGCATTAAGAGTATACCACAAAACAAAGCGGCGCATTCACGAATTTCAAACTGAGCCTGCCGCATGGTATGATAAGACACAGCATACCCGGAGGTATACCCGATGACGGATCAGAAAGACAGTAAAAAAAAGAAGAACGGCAGACGCGCCTATCTGAATGATTTCAAGCTGCAGGATAACGGCGAGTATATATATAAAGGAACAATATACCGTTTCAAAGGCGACTGGCAGCAGTGCCGGAAAACGCTCTGGACTCTCTGCGCTGTCCTTGCGGTGCTTGTTATTGCCGGGGGGCTTCTGCCGTCAGCCGGCATGATGAACGCGTTCTATGTCATCCTGCCGTATCTTGGCGAAGCTGTAACGGCAGCGCTGCTGATTTACGCGGTGTGTAAACTGACAAAAGGGGACGGAAATATCCGGGAATATATTTACGTAAAGACGTTTGAGAGATTCAGGGAATACTTCATGATGCTCTTCATCTTCTCAGTTATGTGCCTGATTGGTGAAATTCTGTGCCTGATCATCACCAAGAATATTGGAAAGTTGCTTTTCAGCGTGATTTTCATGATTCTGCAGGTTTTTGTTTTCGGAATCGCCTCAGCCCTGAACAGGCATTCGCAGGCAATGAGTTTTAAAAAAATGAAAAGCGAATGAAAACGTTTACAAAAAATCGTGAATGATTTCATAATGAAACTTAAATTGAAATCCTCAAGAATTGACACTTACATTCAATAAAGATAAAATCTTTTACATAAGTACTTTCGGCAGGGCAGGTGTGCGCACCCCACGGATAATGACCGGTGCAAGCCATCACATCTGTTTTGTTGATGTATTTATTTTTCGGAGGGAAAGAAAAAATGATTTTTGAAAAAAAGAACGTATCAAGAATCCTTGCAGGTGTTCTCTCTGTTGCAATGCTCGCAGGATGCTCCAGCAGCACACCCGCAGACGGCGGCGAAGCTGACGGCGGAGAAGCAGGCAACGACACACTTGTAGTCGGATACTCACCGTTCAACAGCAAGTTCTCACCGTTCTTCTCAGAAACAGCGTATGACCAGGATGTCTATGCAATGACACAGATCGGCCTGTTCAACAGCGACCGTGTCGGTGCTCCTGTTCTGAATGGTATCAATGGTGAAACAAGAAACTACAATGGCACAGACTACACTTACTATGGACCTGCAGACATCGAAATCGTTGAAAACAGCGACGGTTCTGTAGACTACAACATCAAGCTCCGCGACGATATCACATTCTCTGATGGCGAGCCTGTGACAATCGACGACGTAATCTTCACAATGTATGTTCTGAGTGACCCGACATATGACGGATCCTCCACATTCTTCGCTGTACCGATCGAAGGCATGGACGCTTACAGATCCGGTATGGACACAAAGTACAACCTGATGGTTGCTGCTGGCAGAGACAACACAGACTTCACAAACTGGACAGAAGACGAACAGACAAGCTTCTGGGCAGATGCTGACAAGGCATTCGTTGCTCTGGCTCAGGAAATCGTTGACTACTGTGTAGCTGCTGGCTACAACGAAGAAGGCGACGTTACTGGCGCTGCCGGCAACTGGGGCTTCGAAATTGCTGAAGGCGGCACAGTTGAAGACTTCGCTGCTGCAATCGCTGAAGCTTACGGCGATGATATCGTTGGTGCAATCGGTGTTGAAAATGCCGGTTCCACAGTCGATGATCTGTTCCCTGCATACGCTGACCTCGTTGTTGGTATCGAGACAGGTGAATCCGCACCGAACATCTCCGGTATCAAGAAGACTGGCGACTATGAAATGACAGTTCATACAACAAAGGTTGACGCTACAGCTATTTACCAGCTGGGTGTCTCCATCACTCCGATGCACTACTATGGCGAAACTGCTAAGTATGACTATGACAACAACATGTTCGGTTTCGACAAGGGTGATCTGTCCCATGTACGTTCTGTTACAACAAAGCCGGTTGGCGCAGGCGCTTACAAGTTCGTCAAGTTCGACAAC
>JAUNJW010000004.1:0-907 GCA_030533035.1 Erysipelotrichaceae bacterium | reverse complement strand
TTAACGATACTGATAAGCTGAACGGTGTCATCACAGGCACGATCGACATCACAGATCCTTCCTTCTCCAAGGACAATGCTCAGGTCATCAAGGATGCCAACAGCAATGGCGAACTCGTAGGCGATGTCGTTACAACAAACACAGTTGACAACCTCGGTTATGGTTACCTCGGCATCGATGCTGACATCGTCAACATCAATGGTGAAAAGGGCTCCGACGCTTCCAAGAACCTCCGTAAGGGTCTTGCTACAGTCTTCGCTCTGTACCGTGATCTGACAGTTGACTCCTACTATGGTGATGCAGCTGCTGTCATCAACTATCCGATTTCCAACACATCATGGGCTGCTCCTCAGCCTACAGATGCTGACTACAAGGTTGCATTCTCCACAGACGTCAACGGCAACGACATCTACACATCCGATATGGACGACGCTGCCAAGGAAGAAGCTGCTCTGAATGCTGCCCTGGGTTACTTCGAAGCTGCTGGCTTCACAGTAACAGACGGCAAGGTTACTGCTGCTCCTGAAGGATTCAAGGGCACAGGCGCTGAATCTGTCATTGAATACGAAGCTTGGATCCCTGGCGACGGTTCCGGTGACCATCCTTCCTTCATGCTTCTGACAGAGGCTTCCAAGTCCTTTGCTAAGATCGGTGTCAACCTGATCGTCAGAGACCTTTCCAATTCCTCCGAACTCTGGACAGCTCTGGAAGCTAACCAGGTTCCTGTATGGTGCGCAGCATGGGGTGCAACAGTAGATCCTGATATGTATCAGATTTACTTCTCCGGCAACGGCACAGCTGCAGCTGGCGGCTCCAACTACATGTATGGTATCGACGACGCTGAACTCAACGGTCTGATTCTTGATGCACGTGCATCCATCGACCAGGCTTACAGAAAGAGCGTTTA
>JAUNJW010000106.1 GCA_030533035.1 Erysipelotrichaceae bacterium | reverse complement strand
GCTACCGGACCGCGCCGGCCTGGCGCCATCTGGGCTACGGGAAGGACGCGGTTTACACACTGGTTTGCTGGCTGGCTGACAACACGGAGATCGAAACTGTTTACGCGGCGGTGGACCGGGACAATGAGGATTCGCTGGCCATTGTCCGCCATTGCGGATTTGAGCAGGAAGAGGAAAAGGGGAATTATATGCTGTTTGCCTGGCGGAAAAACAAGGAAGCGCCTGCCATTGATCCTCTGCCTGCCGGCATGAAGGAGATTTACTGCGCCGGCGGCTGTTTCTGGGGCACGGAAAAGGCGTTCCGTCTTCTTGACGGGGTCGTCTCAACCCTGGCCGGTTATGCCAACGGCATCACGGACTATCCCCGCTATGAGGATGTCTGCCGCGGCAATACCGGCTTTAAGGAAACAGTCAGGATTGTGTATGATCCATCCGCTGTTTCGCTGGAAACAGTCATGAAGGCTTTCTTCCTGTGCATTGACCCGACCGTGGCTGACCGCCAGGGCAATGACACCGGCAGCCAGTATCAGACCGGCGTCTATTTTACGGATGAGGAAGACGGGAAAATCCTCAGGGAAATTTTCGAAGAGGAAAAGAAGAAATATGACTGCTGGCAGGTGGAACTGGAGCCGCTGCGGAACTTCTTCACAGCGGAAGAATACCACCAGAATTATCTGGATAAGCATCCGGGCGGCTACTGCCATATAACGAAAATTGAGCTGGATGCCGTGAAGGCACTGAACAGAAAAACAAATGCCTGATTGAAGGATATTTTCCTTCACCGGCAGGGTATAATGAAACTGCACGCAGCCCAGGGGGGTTAAACAATGATCAAGGATTTATATAAGGAAGGATACACGCAGAACCGTGAGCTTTCATGGCTGCACTTTGACAACCGCTGTCTCAATGAGGCCAAGGACAAAACTGTCCCGGTGATTGAGCGTCTCAAATTCGTCGAAATCTACACTTCCAACCTGACCGAGTTTTTCATGGTCAGAGTCGGCAGTCTGTACGATATGAACAAAGCTTCGGTCACAAAGGTGGACAACAAGAGCGGCCTGTCGCCGAAGGGACAGCTCAATGCCATCTATCCCGCCGCCAAGAGGGGCCTTAAGAAAAGGGACACGATTTTTGAAGAGCTGCGCCGGCGCATGGCCCATGCCGGCATTGAGGACATCGCTGTCGCCGAATGCGACAAAAATGAAGCCAAATTCCTGAGAAAGTTTTTCAAAAACAGCATTGCGCCGCTGCTGGCGCCGCAGATTGTGGACACCCATCACCCGTTCCCCAACCTGCAGACCGGCACAATTTATATTGCCGCCGTGGTCCGTTACAGCCGCCGTTCGGTTTTCGCGTTCATCCCGGTTCCTTCCACCCTGCCGGTTGTCATTACCCTGCCCCATAAAAAGAAAATCCGCTATGTGCATACAGAGGATGTGATCCAGGCCTATGCGCCGGAAATCTTCAAGGACGGCGAAATCCTGGAAACCCTGAAAATCACCGTTGCCAGGTCTGCATATGTCGACGCGGATGACGATGTCTTCTCCGATATCCTGGACTACCGCAAAAAGATGCTCCGGGTGCTGCGTGAAAGAAAGAAAATGAATGTGACCATGATGGTCTGCTCAAAGAAACCGAGCGACCACATGAAGAAATACCTGCTGACAAATCTCGGCATCACCAACCGCGAGGTCTTTGTCTGCAGTGCCCCGATGAATCTGAAATATGTTTATTCACTTCCTTCGCTTCTGAGCGATGAACAGAAGGCGGAAATGACATACACACCGTATGAGCCCAAGCTGACTCCTGCCCTGAATTATTCGAGAAAGCTGTTCCCGCAGATCCAGAAGAAGGATATCCTGCTGTCTTATCCGTATGAATCGATGGAGCCGTTCCTGCAGCTGCTGAAGGAATCGGCGGATGACCCCAGTGTCGTTTCCATCAAGATCACCATCTACCGCCTGGCTTCCCATGCCCGCCTGGTTGACTATCTCTGCCGGGCCGCTGAAAACGGCAAGGAGGTCGACGTTCTGATTGAGCTGAAAGCGCGCTTTGACGAGCAGAACAACATCGACTATTCCGAGCGCCTGGAGGATGCCGGCTGCAACGTTATCTACGGCTTTGAAAAATACAAGGTCCATTCCAAGATCTGCCTGATCACAAGGGTGGAGAAGGGAAAGGCAAGCCATGTGGCATTGCTTTCCACCGGCAATTTCAATGAAAACACGGCGAAGCTCTATACCGATCTTTCGGTTCTGACAGCCAATCCGAAGATCATCAATGACGGCATTTCCTTCTTCCAGAACATGGCCATCGGCAAGCTGGACGGTGAATATGACACCCTGCTTGTGGCGCCTGTCACGCTGAAGAGCACGATTCTTGATCTGATTGACGAGGAAATCAAAAAAGGTGAGGAAGGCTGTATTTTCGCCAAGGTCAATTCCGTCACCGATGAAGAAATCATCGTAAAACTCAAGGAAGCCTCGTGCGCCGGCGTGAAAATCACCCTGTTTGTCAGAGGCATCTGCTGTCTGGTGCCGGGGGTTGCGGGCAAAACAGAAAACATCGAGGTCCGCCAGATTGTCGGCCGCTATCTCGAACACTCCCGTATCTATGTCTTCGGCAAAGGCGAAGAGGAAAAGATGTATATCGCTTCGGCTGACTTCATGACAAGGAATACCGAGCGCCGGGTTGAAATCGCCTGCCCGGTTCTTGATAAAACCGTCGCTGAGAGAATTCACCGCATCATCGATATCTACATGGCGGACAACACCAAGGTCAGGGTTCTCTTCCCGACCGGCCGCTACCACAAGATCGCCGACGTTGAGGAACCTGTTTCCGCCCAGCAGCTGATGATGGACCTGACAGCCGGCTCGGAGCAGTCAATTCCCAAACCTGCCGTTGTCACAAGACCTGCCGCGACGGTCTTTGACACCGACTATAAACCGAAGAAAAAGAAGAAAAAGAAATGATCCGCATTACAGTCAGCACGCCTGAAATCAAAGGCCTGGAAAAAGAATTTGAAACCAATGTCACGGCGCAGGAGGTTCTCGCCTCGCTGGATGTCCATCCTGTCCATGAGATCCTTTCATGCCGCCTTGACAATATTCCCTGCCGCCTCGACAGCCGGATTTCAAAGGACTGCCGCCTGGATTTCTTCAATCTGAAGGAACCGTATTCCAACTATTCCTTCCAGGCTTCGCTGACACTGCTTTATATCAGGGCTGTCCATGATGTCTTCGGAAAACAGACCCGTGTCTCCATCGCCAACTCTC
Organism: Erysipelotrichaceae bacterium; assembly: GCA_030533035.1. GTDB lineage: Bacteria > Bacillota_I > Bacilli_A > Erysipelotrichales > Erysipelotrichaceae > Bulleidia. Next base: position 3,713 of record JAUNJW010000106.1, on the reverse strand, counting down.
TTTCCAGAGGCCTGTTCACAACGATCCATGTACCCGAAATCACTGAGCAGGACTGCGAAAATATTTCAGACAGAATGCGGCAGCTGGTGGAAAAAGACGCGCCGATCCATGAAAGGAAGGTTTCCCGCAAAGAAGCCCTGGCATGGCTGAAAAGCGAAAATATCAGCGATGTGGCGCGTCTGTTTGAAAGCGCCCCGGATCTTGAGGAAGCCCAGCTGTGTTCGCTTGGCGATGAGCAGATGCTGTTCTATCAGCACCTGCTGCCGTCCTGCCGTTATCTGAAACTGTTTGAGATCAGGAAATACAGAAAAGGCGTCCTGCTGAGGTTCCCGCATTATGAAAATCCGGACGTCATCCCGGAATACCGTGAACAGAAAATTCTTTATGACGCTTTCCGCGAGGAAACCCAATGGGATCATCTGATGAATGTCAACCATGTCAGCGATCTCAACCGTCTTGTCGCAAAGGGCCAGGCGGATGACCTGATACTGCTGTCGGAAGCGCTCCATGAAAAAAAGATTGCCCAGATCGCCGAACAGATCCATCACAGCGGCAGGCGCATCATTCTGATCGCCGGTCCGTCCTCTTCGGGCAAGACCTCATTCGCGAAGCGTTTATGTATACAGCTGCGGGTGATCGGCCTGAATCCGCTGTATCTGGGAACGGATGACTATTTCATCAACCGTGACGACATGGAGGTCGATGAAAACGGAAACCGGGACTATGAAAGCCTGAGCGCCGTGGATACTGTCCTGTTTGCAAGGCAGATGAATGAACTGCTGGCCGGCAAAAAGGTTGATCTGCCGGAATTTGATTTCATTGAGGGCGTCAAGCGGTTCGGTCACAGAATCACCTCCGTCCGCAAAGAGCAGCCGATCCTGATCGAAGGCATCCATGCCCTCAATCCGAAGCTGTCAGAAGGCATTGACGACGCTGACAAGTTCCGCATCTATATCTCACCGCTGACCCAGCTGAATATCGATATCCAGCACCGGATTCCGACCACCGACGCCAGGCTGTTCAGAAGGCTGGTGCGCGATCACAGGACAAGGGGCAGGTCAGCCGCCACCACAATCCATGACTGGCAGGCCGTCAGAAGGGGAGAAGACAAGTTCATCTTCCCGTTCAATGAACAGGCCGACGCTTTCTTCAACAGCCAGTGTCTTTATGAACTGGCGGTGCTGAAGAAGCACGCCAGGCCGCTGCTGGAACAGATTACCCCGGACCTGCCGGAATATCCGGAGGCGCAGCGCTATCTGCAGCTGCTGAAATTCTTTGTCTCCCTGGAGGACGAATCCGCAATCCCATGCAATTCGCTGATCCGCGAGTTTATCGGCGGCAGTGTACTGGTGAAATGAACAGACGCACCTGAAAGACGGTGCGTTTTAAAGTCGTTGTGATTTCTTTTAATGTCAATATGGGGTATACTCTTTTCGCATGTCCAGGGAAAAGAAGAAATTTGAAACAAAAGCAGATCTGCTTCTATATTTTGTCAACGGCTCCAAGCGGTGGTTTGTGCTTGCGGTCTTTTTTGCCTGCATGGTTTCCCTGCTGGATCTGGTCAATCCGAAAATCATCGGCTATACCGTCGACAGTCTGATCGGGGACACGCCGTCCAGAATATCTCCTTATGTCAGTGTTCTTCTCGCCGTCACGGGCGGTGAAGAAGTGCTGAGGAACAATCTCGGCCTGGTTGCCATCGCGGTGGTCTGTGTGGCGCTGCTTTCGGCCTTATGCCGTTTCCTGTTCCGGCTGTTCAACTCCATCGGGGCGGAAACCCTGGTCAAGCGGATGCGCGACACATTGTTTGACCATATCATCCGGCTGCCGTTTGCCTGGCATTCGGCCAATCATACCGGCGATATCATCCAGCGCTGCACATCGGACGTTGAACAGATCAAGATGTTCCTGAGCGAACAGCTGACCTCTCTTTTAAGAGTGTTTGTGCTGATTGTCATGGCGCTGACTTCGATGTATAACATCAATCCGCAGCTGATGATGGTGTCCGGTTTCTTTATCCCGGTGATCATTGCCTATTCCTTCTGGTTCCACAAAAAGATCGGCTCCCAGTTCGCGATTGTCGACAGCGAGGAGGGAAAACTGTCCTCCATCGCCCAGGAGAACCTGACCGGGGTCCGGGTTGTGCGTGCCTTCGGCCGTGAAAAATATGAGCGGGCCCGCTTTGAAAAGCAGAATGCCTATTATACCAACATGTGGATCCGGCTGATGCAGCTGATGAGCGCGTTCTGGGCCTCCGGCGACCTGATTTCCTATGCCCAGCTTTTATGCGTCCTGATCTTCGGCTCGTACCTGGCTGTCCAGGGAAACCTGAGCGCCGGCAGCTTTATTGAATTCATCACCTACAACGCCATGCTTACATGGCCGGTCAGGATGCTCGGCAGAGTCATTGCCAACCTGTCCAAGGCCGGCATTTCGATCGAGCGTCTGCGCTATATCATGAACTCGCAGGAAGAGGAGGATCTTCCGGACGCACAGAAGCCTGATTTCCATCAGGACATTACATTCGACCATGTGACCTTCTCGTATACCGAAGACGGCGCGAAGATTCTCGACGACGTATCCTTTACCGTCAAAGCGGGAACGACTGTCGGCATTCTCGGCTCCACCGGCTCCGGCAAGTCAACGCTGATGTATCTGCTTGACCGGATGTATCCGATCGCTGAAAACAGCGGCCGGATTCTGATCGGGGACACGGATATCCGCAATGTGCAGGCGGAATGGATCCGGAAAAATGTCGGCATGGTTCTTCAGGAGCCGTACCTGTTCTCGAGAACACTGTCGGAAAACATCTCCATTGCGAGCGAAACCGGCGACATCGAACATGTCCGCAAGGCGGCTGAAGTTGCCCAGCTGAGTGAAGCCGTTGAGCATTTCCGGGACGGCTATGAGACGTATGTCGGCGAGCGGGGCGTTACTCTGTCCGGCGGCCAGAAACAGCGCACAGCCATTGCCCAGATGCTGATCAGGAAACCGCCGGTCATGGTCTTTGATGATTCCCTGTCAGCCGTTGACGCGGAAACGGACGCGAAGATACGGGCAGCCCTCAATGAGAGTACGAAGGACACAACCGTGATCCTGATTGCCCACCGCATCACCACCCTCATGCATGCCGACAGGATCATCGTCATGGACAGGGGCAGGGTCGCTGAACAGGGCACCCATGAGGAGCTGATTGAAAAGGGCGGCATCTACGCGAAAATCTATGACCTGCAGATGCAGCAGAGCAATGTGGGGGAGGAGGATGACATATGAGCAGTGAAAACAAAAATGTCAGGCTCCCGTTCTTCGGAATCCCGAAGATCCTTCCCTATGTGAAAAAATACAGAAAGAGAATCGCCCTGATGATCCTGATGGGGATCACCGCTTCCCTGATCGATTCTGTTTTCCCGCTGTTTACGCGTTACGCGATTGACCACTTCATCGGGGAACAGACGCTCGACACAGTCTGGATCTTCATCCTGCTGTTTATCGGCGTGCTGGTCTTCCAGGTGACAATCAACTATATCTCCGTTTACTGGTCAGGCATGACTGAAATGGATGTTGACCGCGACCTGCGCGACGCTTCTTTCAATCACCTGCAGACACTCTCATTTGCTTATTTCAACCAGAACAACGTCGGCTATATCCATGCCCGGGTCATGAGCGACACCGGCAAGATCGGTGAACTGGTTGCCTGGCGGATGATGGATATC
>JAUNJW010000331.1:1748-2254 GCA_030533035.1 Erysipelotrichaceae bacterium | reverse complement strand
GGATCTTTGAAATGCTGTCGAGAGACTTCAATCCGTTTATGATGGCGGGATTTGTGAATCTGGTGACGATGCTGCCGCTGTTTTTCCTGACCGGCTACGCGGTCGCTCTTCACAGTATTCTCTTCGCCCTGCTGGCAGGAGTTCTTGGCGGCCTGATCGCGGCACCGTGTTTCTATGGCCTCGCGGATGTTCTTCTCAGAAGCCTGCGCGACGCGCCGGCTGACGGCATCCACAGATATAAAGCGGCTCTTGCGTACAACTGGAAAAGTACGCTTGTGCCGGGCGCGGCGGCAGGGGTGATTTTCTCCCTTCAGGTCTTTATGTTTCTGCATCTTCCCCAGCTGGGAGGAATCGGATTCGCTTTGTGCTGGATGGTCAGTGTGACCGTGTTCCTGGGTGTGTTTTTCTGGGGTCTTGCCCAGCATGTTCTTCTGGATCTGACATTCGGACAGCGTGTCAAAAACAGTCTGATCCTGTATTTCCAGCATATCTTCAAATCCCTGGCC
>JAUNJW010000331.1:1336-1738 GCA_030533035.1 Erysipelotrichaceae bacterium | reverse complement strand
CTGCTCATGATCATAAGGATGTTCCCGGCTTCGGTCTTCATCCTGCTGGTAACCAGTCTGTGGCTGCCGCTGCTGCTGATTTATCAGATCCTCTATCCGCAGCTGGATGAAATCTTCGAAATTGAAAAGAAACTGCAGCAGAAAAAAGCTGAAAAAAAGGAAAGTGAATAAAAGGTGGTTATATGGGAAACAAAGCATTGTGTCAGCTGCCGCCGATGGGCTGGAATTCATGGAACACATTCACCGATCAGATCAGTGAATCGCTCATTCTTGAAACGGCGGACGCCCTGAAGGAAAAAGGTTTTCTGGAAAGAGGCTACGAGTATATTGTCATCGATGACTGCTGGAGTGAAATGGAACGCGATGAAAACGGCAGGCTTGTCCCTGATCCGATCAAGTTTC
>JAUNJW010000331.1:0-1326 GCA_030533035.1 Erysipelotrichaceae bacterium | reverse complement strand
GTTTCCCCATGGCATGAAAGCTGTCGCTGACGCGGTTCATGAAAAAGGATTCAAATTCGGCATGTACAGCTGCTGCGGCACCAGGACATGCGCCGGCTATCCGGGCAGCTTTGATCATGAGTTCGAAGACGCACGCCAGTTCGCTGAATGGGGTGTTGATTACCTCAAATATGACAACTGCTACAAAGTGCAGCACATGGATGACGAGACACTCTACAGAAGAATGCACCTGGCCCTGAGCAATTCGGGCAGGGATATTGTTTTCTCCGCCTGCCAGTGGGGAACAGAAAATGTCCATGAATGGATCCGCACTTCAGGCGCCCATCTGTTCCGCTCCACCGTGGATATCAACGATTCCTGGTTCTCCATCCGTGACATCGCTCTTTCGCAGCTGGATAAAATGGCTTATTCCGGACCGGGCTGCCACAATGACATGGATATGCTTGTGGCCGGCATGTACGGGAAGGGCGGCAATGAATACATCTCCGCAGGCGGCTGTACTGATGAGGAATATGAGACGCATTTTGCGCTGTGGGCAATGATGAATTCACCGCTGATGATCGGCTGCGACGTCCGCAAATTATCGGACAGGACAAAAGATCTGCTTCTCAACAAAGACCTGATTGCGATCAACCAGGATCCTGATTACAGGGCACCGTTCAAAGTCAGATGCACGTCCAACGGCCCGGAAGCGTTTGTCCTTGTCAAATTCCTGAGCGGCGGCGATGTCGCGCTCGGACTCTTCAATCTCGGCGATGTGCCTGACAATGTGGCGGTTGATTTCTGGGATATCGGCCTGCCGCTGTCGGCGGGCTATGGCCTGGAATGCTTTGACTGCCTGGCGCAGAAACCGGCCGGCCTGAAGAAAGAGTATATCAGGGAAGTTGTCGGCGCCCACGCGTGCCGGATCTACCGCTGCACGCTGAAGAAACTGAAATGATTGACAACCGATGCGTAAAATGCGGCGCTCTGCTGAGAACCGATGAAATAGCACTTCACCGCAAGCTGTTCAGCCGGGCAGCTGTCACTTATTTCTGCCTGGACCACCAGGCGGAATACCTGCGTGTCACCCGCGCAGATCTGGAAAAACTGATTGAGTATTATCACCGCAGCGGAACATGTTCGCTGTTCGCGAAATGGGACTGAAACCGATTTTACAGACGGAGTACAGGCATCATGAATAAATATGCAGAATGTGAAATCAACTTCACGGATAAAACAAAAGAAAATCTGATAGTTCTGATTGACGACGCCGCGGAAACCGCAGGCGGGGTTTCCGTCTCTTTGAGAAAGGAAACAGACGGCGGCTGTGAATTGATTTCAATA
>JAUNJW010000105.1 GCA_030533035.1 Erysipelotrichaceae bacterium | reverse complement strand
CGATCTGGGAAGTGGTGCCTCCGCAGACAATCTTCTGGCCGGTAGCGGTCATTAATCTGCGCATCACTTTTTCATCATCTTCCTTGTTTTGCGGAGGACCGGCCATCACAACGGTCTCCGTTGCCGGCAGAATTCTGGCGGCTGCCACGGTGCAGTCATCGGATGGTTTGCCGTCATACAGGCTGTTGACCATGGCAAGCAGAATTCTGGTGCATTCTCTGGCCGGATCATCCTCCTGGATCGCGGCAGCCAGGAAATCCTCGACATCCTTCTGGCCCCAGTTGAGATTCAGCTGCATCTCTGTGTCCGCATAGAGAATGCCGTCGGAGAAGAACATGATATGATCGCCGGGTTTTACATCAAACTCTGATTCCCAGATTTTTTTGCCGTCAATGATGACTTCATTTCTGGGAATGTCCATGATCTGGTTGTCACGGATGAAAACGGTCAGGGGGTTGTCATACTGGGCCAGATAGGCCTTGCTGGTGAAGTAATTGACTTTAAGAATCGTGAACGTGCTGTAGGCAACTTCGCGGTCGGCACAGACCGGCAGCGTGGAGGCGATTGTTTCAACTGCCTCGTGCAGGCTCAGTTTTTCGAAGATCAGCTCGGAAATGATGGTGGAGGTCAGAGTGGAAAGGATATTCGCCTTAACCCCTGAGCCAAGACCGTCAGCGAGAACCATGACGAATGTTTCGTCATTGCGCCTCATCATGACCCTATCGCCGCAAAGCTCCTCGCCATAGTGGAACAGTGAGCGCCAGTCGGCATCAATATGAATCAGGTGGTTCATAAGTTTTCTTCCCCGTTGATGACCTTCTGCAGCTTCAGCAGGGCGACCTTGGATTTTGCGGTTGTCTCGCCAAGCATAGACGCGTTTTCCTGCACACGTCCCATCGGGTCATTGCTCACCTGCTGGGGGTCTTCTATGGGTTCCGGGCGCATATTGGGCCTTGCGATTTCCTGCAGGGGTTCCCTGGTTCTGTCCATCAGGATGATCACCTTGAGGGACTGGTTGGGCACGTTGACAATGGCATGCTCGAAGAGCTTGTCATACATGTCATAGTAACAATGGAAATAAGCGGTCTTGCGGCCGATATTCCGGACAGTATCGAGCAGAGCGTCATTGGGCAGGATTCCTTCAAGAGGCATTCCGGAAGGATTGACCATTTCAAAGCCGAGAATCCTTCTGCCGCTTCTGTTCATGTCGCGGATGCGCAGTTCATTGTCGACAACAATGATTGCGTTGGGGGTATTGTCGAGAACGACATTGGAAAGAGACTGCGCGCTTTCCAGTGCTTCCGGCAGACAGATCTTCGGATCAGCCTTGCCGTCGAGAACCGCGATTGCCTTGGCACGGCAGGACTCATAGCCGCAGGCGCCGCAGTCGTGGATCTTCATCGGTGAGGTCTTGCCCATCGCGATCATCTGTTTCCTGATTTCCTCTTCGGTATGGACAGGACGTTTTGTGCTGTCATCTTTCCAGACAGCCTTCATATCGACCGGCAGTTCTCCCGGTGTGACCCTGGGCAGGTCGCGGGCCACTTTGTTGATCCTCCGCTGGCCTGAGAATTCGGCATGTGTGAAATGTGAAAGCAGCGGTCCGGCAAGGCAGGCGCCGCGGCAGGAATTGACTTCCAGCAGGCAGCCTTCCAGCTCGCCCTTGCGGATGCTGTCGAGCATAACCCGGACTCTTTCAATACCGTCAACCGGCAGGAATTCATAATTGTCATTTTCCTCAAGAGTACGGATGACGCCGCCGGCAGTCGGATAGACACGGGAGATGGAGCCTTCGAATTCCGTCCATTCGCCCTGTTCCTCTTCTGTCAGCTCATCCTGCACCCACTGGACGATTTCCTGCATGGAAACACAGGCGTCGATGGCGCCGGCAAAACGGGCGTCGGCGATTTCCTTGTATTTGGCGATACACGGGGAAAGGAAGACAACCTTCGCGTCCGGATGGTTTTTCTTGATCATTCTGCCGTGGGCAATCATCGGCGAAACAACCGGTGCCATCTGATCAATCAGGTCCGGATATTCCTTTTCAATCAGCGTATTGACGGCCGGGCAGCAGGTTGTGATGATGTTCTTCATGGTATGTTCTTCCATGAGTTTCATATAGGCGCGGGAAACCATCGCCGCGCCCTGGGCGGTTTCCTCCACATCTTTGAAACCGCGGCGGATCAGAATGTTTTTCAGGGCGCCGATATTTTCCCAGATGACAGCGAAACTCGGGGCAGCGGAAAGGATGACTTCCTCACCGCCTTTCAGCCAGGCAAGTACCTGTTTGAATTCTGATTTCTGAGATTTGGCGTCATGCGGGCAGGCGGCGTAGCAGCGGCCGCAGAGAATACAGTCATTGGCTTCAATCCGGGGCTCATTATGAAGATAAGTCATTGCGTTGGTCGGGCAGGCCCGGACACAGCGCAGACAGTTGTGGCAATGAGAGTCCACAAGTCTGATATATTCTGATTTCATAAACCATTACTCCTGTAGTATGTGTGAAAATTATAACATTGCTTTATAACTCTGCCTATGAACGATTCACAGTCATGACAATCAGCTGAAAGTTTACATGATATGATAATAAGTGGAAAAAGAAAGTGAGGGCAGCTGCCATGAAACTTGAAGATATCAATGAAAACACAAAAATCAAAGAACTCTCAGAGGCGTATCCCTGGCTGATTAATGAAGTTAAAAAACTCAGCGACAGGGCAGCGAAAATTCCCGGTCCGATGATTAAGATGATTCTGGCAAAGGCAAGTCTTAAAGATATTGCCGCAAAGGTGGACGAACCTTCTGACAAGCTGATTGAACAGCTGAAAGAACTGATCATTCAGCACGATGGGACACAGCAGTAAGTATTATGAGAGATGATTACGAAAAAGCCCGGAAGCTGGGTGAGAAAGCATTCCAGCAGGCAGTCCATGAGGGCCGCCATCCGTATCTCCCGGTCCTGGATGAATTCCTGGATTTGAAAACATGTTCCAGGATTCATATCGGTGTCATGAATATACCGTCAAACCTGGTCATCGGCACAAAAACCGCGGGCAGGCAGAATGCGTTCGCCTGCAATTTCATGCCGCTTCTCGAGAAGGAAACAGAATTCGGCCTGAAATGGAGCGCTCTGTACGAGTCACAGGTCGAAGAAGGCATGCGCGACGCGATTGTCTGTTATGAATATCTCCATTACTTCTATGTTCAGGAAGGCAACAAGCGGGTATCCGTTGCCAATTACCTGAAAATGCCGTCCATCGCGGCGGATATCACAAGGCTTGTTCCGGCGGATCTCAAAGAAACAGATGCCTATGCGCAGTTTCTGAAATTCTTTGCGGTCTGTCCGCTGTATTCCATCAATTTTACAAAAGGCGAATCATATAAAGAGTTTGCCGCTCTGCTTGGAAAAGATCTGAAGACACCCTGGGAAGAAACCCTGGTCAGAAGGATTGACGCGGCGTTCTATCACTTCCACGAAGCCGCTGCGCTCAGCGGTCTTGAAGGCAATGAATCCGACGCCTTCCTGCTTTATATCACTGTCTATGGATTTGACCGGCTGCGCTATGAATCCACCGCGATCATCCGCAAAAATATTGAGGCTCTGAAAAAGGAACTGAAGGTGCAGGCGGAATCAGAAAACATCAAGGTAAAGGAGAATCCGCAGGCAAAGAAAGAAGCGCCTCTGATTGATCTGAGAAAGATCCTTCCCGTATATTCCGAATCCAGGCCGTTAAGGATCTCATTCCTTTATGATGAGAAAACAGAGGAGTCCGGACGGGCTTATGACCATGAAGTCGGCCGTCTGTATCTGAATAAGAAATTCGGATCCCTTGTCAAAACGCAGTGCTTTGAGGATCTTACAGATGATGAAAAACTCAGGGCAGCCCTTGAAAAAGCTTCCGCTTCCTCGGACATGGTTTTCACCGTGTCGCCGGCAATGATGAAAGAAACTCTGAAGGCTGCTATTCTTCATCCGGAAGTAAAATATCTGAATTGTTCCGTCAACCTGTCAGCCAATGCAGTCAGAACCTATGACGTCCGCATGTATGAGGCAAAATTCCTCATGGGCGCCCTGGCTGCTATGAGTACGGACAACCATAAGATCAGCTATATTGCGGACTATCCGATTTTCGGCAATATCGCTTCCATCAACGCTTTCGCCATCGGCGCTTCACTGATTGATCCGCAGATCAAAGTGTATCTCGCCTGGTCCGGCGTCCATGACCAGGACTGGCTGAAAGAACTGGAATATCTTGACATTAATGTATTTGCGGCGGAGGATCTGCCGTCTTTGGGAAATGACAGTACAATTTACGGTCTGTGCCGGCGGGAGCCGGACGGAACGATTGCCAATCTGGCGGCGCCGGTCATCAACTGGACAAAATATTATGAGCTGCTTGTCAGCTCTGTCCTGGAAGCCACCTGGTCGCAGGACAAGGAAGGGGAGGAAAAACCGATCAACTACTGGTGGGGCATGAGCGCCGGTGTGATGGACCTGACTGTTTCCTCAAGACTTCCCTACAGCAGCATCAAGATGATCCAGATGATGCAGGAGAGCCTGATCCAGGGCACCCTGCAGCCGTTTGCCCATGAACTGCGGGCGGCGGACCATCTGATCCAGAAGGCCTCGGCAGGGCGTCTGCGCAATGAGGATATCATCCGCATGGACTGGCTCAATGAAAACATCATCGGCGTCATCCCTGAATACACCCGCCTTTCCGAAGGCGGCAAGAAGCTGGCCCGGGTATCCGGTGTCAAAGCGGCAAAGGAAAAAGGCTGATTATGAAAATACTCCTGGTTGCCGATCACGAAGAAACATCTTTATGGGATTACTGGCGGGCCTCCAAAACGGAAGGGGTGGACCTGATCCTTTCCTGCGGCGATCTCGACCCGGACTATCTCGAATTTCTTGTCACAATGGTCAACAGGCCGCTGCTCTATGTCCGCGGCAACCACGATGATAAATACGAAACCAAGGAACCTCTCGGATGCGACTGTATCGAAGACAGAATATATAATTTCCGCGGGCTGCGCATCCTGGGGCTGGGCGGTTCGTACAAATACGGCACCCGCAGGAACATGTATACCGAAGGAGAGATGGAAAAGAGGATCGCGAAGCTGAAATGGCAGCTGAAGAGAAACGGCGGCTTTGACATTCTTGTGACCCATGCCCCGGCTTACGGATACGGTGATATGGAGGATCTGCCGCACAGAGGCTTTGAATGTTTCAATGATCTGATTGAAACCTATAAACCGCTCTATATGTTCCATGGCCATGTTCATAAAGAATACGGTGCTTTCCAGAGAGAGCGGATCCATGAAGCCGGCACGAAAATCATCAACGCCTACGGTTCATGGATGGTGGAAATCAGCGATGATGAATACAGCCATACGGAAGTGAAAAAGAACTTTTTATCCGGATTGTTCCGGAAATAATAACAGCCATTCTCAGAAAGGAAACCAGCATGGAAAGAAAATTCAAAAATCTCTGCAGTCCCCTGACAGTCGGTAGAACAGTATTCCGCAACCGCATCGGGTCAGCGCCGATGGGCGGAACGGATATTTCCAACGACGGCTGCATCGGTGACAAATCAAAGGCATTTTATGAACTGCGCGCAAAAGGCGGCGCTGCTGTTGTGACTGTCTCGGAGTGCATGGTGCATCCGGCGACCGACGGTTCCCATGCCTATCATCTCGATGAAAGCATACTCAACTCACTGGCCCAGGCCACATACTGCGCGGACGCGATCAAACGCCACGGCGCCATTCCTTCCCTTGAGCTTTCCCATTCGGGCATGTTTGCCGGGACATACATGACCGACAAAAAGAAACAGAAGTCAATGAACCAGTGGGGCCCCAGCGATACTGTCCGCAATGACGGCGTTCAGGTCAAAGCGCTGACAAAACCGATGATCGATGAGATCGTGGAAGCCTATGGCCATGTGGCAGGTCTTGCCAAAAGAGCAGGCTTTGAAATGTTAATGGTCCATGGCGGCCACGGCTGGCTGATCAACCAGTTCCTCTCCCCGATGTTCAATCACCGTGAGGATGAATACGGCGGCTCACTGGAGAACAGATGCCGGCTGGCCATTGAAGTTCTCAAATCCGTCAGGGAAGCCGTCGGTCCGTTCTTCCCGGTTGAGTTCAGGCTTTCCGGCGATGAGTTTGTCGAGGAAGGCTATCATCTTGAGGAAGCCGTCGAAATCGCGAAGATGATCGAACCTTACTGCGATATCATCCATGTCTCTGCCGGCACATATCAGAAAACATTCGGCATTACCCATCCGTCGATGTTTGAGGACCATGGCAGAAACGTATATCTGGCAGCGGAAATCAAAAAACATGTCTCCAAGCCTGTATCCACCCTGGGCGGTCTGAATGATCCGGCCCAGCTGGAAGAAATCATCGCTTCCGGCAAAGCGGATCTTGTCTACATGGGCAGGGCATTGCTGGCGGATCCGTTCCTGCCGCGGAAGGTCATGGAAAACAGGGACAATGAAATCGTCCGCTGCTTAAGATGCTTTACCTGCATGGCGGAAAGAGCGGCCACATCCACCAGAAGGTGCACCGTCAACCCGTTAATCGGCAGAGAACTTGAAGGTGATGAGGTTTATCCTGCTCCTGTCAAGAAAAAGGTCATGGTGGCAGGCGGCGGTCCGGGCGGACTGTACGCAGCCTATACGGCTGCCCGCAGAGGCCATGACGTCACGCTCTATGAAAAGGAAAGTGAAGTCGGCGGTATCCTGAAATCCGAACAGGCAATTCCGTTCAAGAAGGAAATGTACCAGCTCTCACAGACTTATAAACTGTTCTGCGAACAGACCGGTGTGAAGATTGTCCTCAATACTGAAGTCACGAAGGAACTGTGCGAAAAAGAAAAACCGGACGCGCTGATCATCGCGACCGGATCCACCCCGATTGTGCCGCCGCTGCCCGGTATTGAAAGATGTGTTGTCGTAAACAATTATTATCTTGAAAAAGAAAAGGTCACAGATGAAGTTGTCGTTCTCGGTGGCGG
>JAUNJW010000330.1 GCA_030533035.1 Erysipelotrichaceae bacterium | reverse complement strand
TCTCTTCCGCTGTTTTCCCGCTGCGGTTTTTGAGTCCTGCCATCCTGACTGCCCTTTTCAGGATCTCGTATTTCAGTGACATTTCAGCCTCCTTACATTGTTAGTCTATCCTAACTATATACAATTATATTCTATGATGACCTTATAGTCAGTGAAAGTAAAATTCTTAAAGAATAAGGAAACGGCAGAATGCTTAACAACAAAACGGAGCGGGTTTAAAATAACCACAGAACATTTACTGAATGTTCACATTAAGTTCACTTACGGTACCTAAAGTTACCAGTGTAAATACAGGAGGTATACAGAATTATGAGTGAATACAGAAATCCTGAAGACGCAGAAAACATGAACGATATTCCCTTCAGTGAACCGGAAAAACCGGTGAGAAAGACGGTAAATAAAAAGCAGAACAAAGGCGCAAACGGCATCGCAGTCATCGCTGCCAGCGCGGTCATCTCGACAATGTGCGGTCTTGGCGGCGGATGGTTCGCCTATACGCATCTCGGCGCGGGAACACCGACAGTCATCTATGAATCAGCGAATACGGAAAACGTCTCCCCTGCCACCAGCGTGAGCGGCAGCGGCTCAGCCATGACAATCGCGGATGTGGCTGCCAAGGCATCCCCGAGCGTTGTCGAAATCGTGACGGAAACAACCCAGCAGAGCTACGGCTTCTTCGGCGGCACATATACTGCCCAGGCAGCCGGCTCCGGCGTGATCATCTCCTCTGACGGCTACATCATCACAAACAACCACGTGATTGAAAATGCCGAATCCATCACAGTCACACTGTATGACGGCAAGACATACGACGCAGAACTGGTCGGCACCGACGCCAAGACCGACATCGCCGTCATCAAAATCCAGGCGGCAGGCCTGACAGCAGCCACCATCGGCGACTCTTCAAAGATCGCGACCGGCGACACAGCAATTGTCATCGGCAACCCGCTCGGCACCCTGGGCGGCTCCGTCACCAACGGCATCATCTCGGCGACCAGCCGTGAGATCGTCATCGGCAACGAATCCATGGAACTGATCCAGACCAACGCGACAATCAACAACGGCAACTCCGGCGGCGGCCTGTTCGACGGCAGCGGCAATCTGATCGGCATCGTCAACGCCAAGGATTCCGGCACCACAAGTTCCGGCGCCCTGATTGAAGGCATCGGCTTCGCGATCCCGGTCAACACAGCGATGGACGTCGCTTCCGAACTGATGCAGTACGGCCAGGTCACAGACAGGCCGACCATCGGCATCTATCTGCAGGAACTTACCAGCGACACCCAGAACTACAAGGCAGGTCTCTACATCACTGACACCATCACAGGCTCCGGCGCCGAAGCTGCCGGCCTGCAGCCCTATGACAGAATCATCGCCATCGATGACACTGAGGTTTCCAGTTATGCGGATCTGTCGATCTATCTGCGTTCCAAGAATGTCGGCGACGTGATCAGCCTGAAAGTCATCCGTGAAGGCCAGGAGCTCACCTTCGACGTCACTCTGACCGGCACGCTCTCCGACAGCACTGCCACCCACCAGGAGGAACAGCAGCAGCCTGAACAGGAAGAAGAGCAGCAGCCGCAGAATCCCTGGCGTCCGTAACAAACACTGACTGACTTAAATACCCGCAGGTTTCAGACCCGCGGGTATTTTTCATTTATGAATATGTTTTGTTTTTCTTATTTTACATCCAGGACAACCGCCTGGTACGGTTCCAGGATCAGTTTTCTGCCGGTTCCTTCAAATGAAGGACAGTTGTTGATCACGATATCAAAGTCCTTCAGCCATCCGGGCAGTTCATATGCCGTTTTATGCTTTGAGAAATTCGCCAGAACAAACAGCTTTTCCTGTCTGTATGTCCGGGCGTAGGCGACTATCCTCCGGTTCTCATGGTCAAATTCCTGCACCTCGCCTTTCATGGCGGCTTCGCTGTTCTTCCTGAACGCCAGCAGCTTCTGATAGAAGCGGTAAATGGATCTTTCGCTTTCCAGATCCTTTTTCACGTTGATTTCCGGATAGACGGGATTGACGCACTGCCATGGTTCATGACCTTCGTTGAAACCGCCGTTGGCACTGTCATCCCAGGCCATCGGCACCCTGGCATGATCCCTGGCGCCGTATCTGACAAAGCGGAACGCGGCGGGTCCGGGGATTCCGTATTTTCTCATCAGGTCATAGACGAAATGCGATACCGGATCCTTCATCTCATCCATGGATCTGAAATGACAGTTCACCATGCCGATTTCCTGGCCCATGTAGATA
>JAUNJW010000329.1:1157-2273 GCA_030533035.1 Erysipelotrichaceae bacterium | reverse complement strand
TAATACGCAGCAATGGTAATGCTGAACTGGCAGTTCAATTCTGCCAAGCGGCACTGATGCCCATCCATTGGGCATTTTTTTATTGCCTTCAGCAAACTCTTTTCACGAAAACATTTATGAAGGGAAGTGTGCAATAACAGATATACACAACTGAAAGGAATCTGAAAATGAATCTGTTTTTTGTCACAGCAGCTTTGATCCTGCTGATCTGTTCAGTTCTGACATATTTTTCAGTTTCCGCCTGAGCGGATTGCCGGGACCGAGACTGAAGGTGTTTCTTCTGTATGCAGTGATCACTGCCGCGTCGGCAGTCGCGGTAAGACTCTTCCAGGCTGAAAACCCGGATCATCTGGCCGGCGGAGCCATGCTCAAATTCTGCGCTTTCCTGCCTTCCGTGCTTTATGCATTAAGAGGATATCAGCTCAGAAAAACGAAATTCGGCTTCTTTGTTCTCCTCGCGATTATTCTCGGAATGGTCGCCGATGTGAGCATCAATCTGAGCTTTCTGGCCGGCGGTGCCTTCTTCCTGGTGGGGCACCTGCTGTATGACTTCGCGTTTCTCAGTGTTTCAAAGCCTTCAAAAAAACAGATTGTATTATGGCTGATCCTTACGGCGCTGATGATCATCCCGCTGTATATCTTCCGCGCAAAGATCGGTTCCCCCGCTTACGCGGCCGTCGGTCTGGTCTATATTTCCATCCTGATTTCCACAGTCGTCTTCTCATGGTCTCTGGATAAGATGATCTTTGCGGCAGCTGCCATCTTTGCTGTCAGTGACTGTTTCATGGTCATAAACATCCTGACAGGCGGCAGTACCCTGATGAAGATTCTTGCCCTGCTTGTGTACTACGGGTCCCTGCTCCTTTACGGGGCGGTGCTCTGGAAACAGAATATCTACCGCTGAGACAGCACGGATGTGCTGTCTTTTCAATGAAAAACAGCGGATCGCTCCGCTGTGGCAAAACTATAATTCTGACTGATTTTTACAGGTGCAGCAGCATCTGGGCAAACTGGAAATAAATCAGCAGCGAGATGGCGTCGACAATCGTTGTGATAAACGGCGAAGCCATGACGGCCGGGTCAAACCCGATCCTGGCTGTTACCATCGGCAGGATG
>JAUNJW010000329.1:0-1145 GCA_030533035.1 Erysipelotrichaceae bacterium | reverse complement strand
AGTGTCTTGGCAAGGATCGGCAGCGAGCAGCCGACCAGCTTGGCGGCGAAGACTGTAAAGACAAGCGTCAGGCAGATGACAGCCGCAACAGTAATGGTGATCGGGTTGTGGAACAGCATTTTGTCCACCAGCATGAGTTTTGCGAAATTGCATACTGCGAGGATGGCGCCGACGACAACCGCGACCCTGATCTCTTTCCAGATGACCTTGGCCAGGTCCTTGATCGTGATTTCATTCAGTGAGATACCGCGGATGACGGTGACGGATGCCTGGGAACCGCAGTTTCCGCCGGTGTCCATCAGCATCGGGATATAGGCGGTCAGGATTGTCACCGACGCGAGCGCGTCCTCGAAGGAGGAAATGATCTGGCCGGTGAAGGTGGCGGATACCATTAACAGCAGCAGCCACGGAATACGGGACTTGACTGTTTCTATGATTCCGGTCTGCAGATACGGCTTGTAGGACGGCGTGATCGCGGCCATCTTTTCGATATCTTCGGTGGTCTCTTCAACCAGGACGTCGAGAGCGTCGTCGATGGTTACGATACCGACAAGTCTTTTTTCCTTGTCGACAACCGGCATGGTCAGGAAGTCGTACTTTTCAAATTTGCGGGCTGTCTCTTCCTGGTCGTCCAGGGTGGATGCGGAAATGACTGCCGCGTCCATGAGTTCTTCCATCGTGTCATTTTCATCCGCGAGCAGAAGCGTACGGATGGAAACGTAGCCAAGCAGATGACGGTCAGCGTCAACGACATACATGACGTTGATTGTCTCCATATCCTGGCCGACACGGCGGATCTTTTTCAGGGCGTCCTCAACTGTCATATTGATCTTGAGATCAATATACTCAGTTGTCATGATCGATCCGGTGGAATCCTCCGGATACTGCAGGATGTTGTTGATATTGGTTCTTGTCTCAGGGTCGGCTGTCGCCAGAATGCGTCTGACCACATTGGCCGGCATTTCCTCAATGATGTCTACGGCGTCGTCGAGATACAGTTCATCAATGACTTCTTTCAGCTCGGCTTTTGAGAATCCCCTGATCAGCGCCTCCTGGGAGTCAGCTTCCAGCTCGACGAAAACTTCCGCGGCGAGTTCTTTCGGCAGCAGTCTGAAAACAATCGGAATCGTGTCTTCAGGCAGACT
>JAUNJW010000328.1 GCA_030533035.1 Erysipelotrichaceae bacterium | reverse complement strand
TCTGGCCGGTGACTTTTCAAAGCTGGACAATGATCAGTTTTTCGCCAGCCTGAAGAACTTCATGCAGAAGAAGGAAAATGCCCAGGAGGCAGAGATCAAAGTCGCTTCCATCAAAATTCCCGTCTCCTCCGTTCCCATGGCAGATGTATTCGTGGATGTTCTGCTGAAAATCAAAACAACAGGCAAAGCTGAATTCGTGCTTTCCCAGAATCATGAGATCGGATTTGAATACGCAGACGGCGGACTGCGCAGGATCAGTGAGCATGACAACAAAGCGGACTGTCTGATCAAAGCTGACTGTTCCGCTGCCGGCAGCATCAAGGCGTCTGTCAGGGTTGCCGGAAAAGACTTTGTCGACGCGGCTGTCACGGCCGGTGCCAAAGCCAGTGTCAAAACCACTGTCCATGCATACGACAGCGACGGAAAGATGTCTTCCGCGGAAGTGGACGCACCGGCCGATGTGGCGGATGACCTGGCAGCAGCGGCCCCGGATGTGACTGTCTGCGCGGACGCGAAGGGAAACTGGCTTCTTGAATTTGAAGTCAATTCCGCCAAAACCCTGGCCCATAAATTCGGAATGACATACAAAGCGGCAATTCTCGATGAAAAGAACGCTCCGATTTTTCCCGGCGGGGTTCATTTTGAAAACTGGCAGGCAGTCGCAGCCTGTACAAAGAAAGACAGGGAAAAACACGAAAAACTCGATGAAATTGAGGCGAAGGAAAGAATCCGTCTTGGCAGCTACTCGCTGATTGTTCCGGCCGGCGAAGCCCGGAAACTGGAAATCACCGGGCTTCCGGAAGGTGTTTCGGCGGAAGATCTTGTCATCACTTCCGACAATCCGGCGGTGGCATATGTTTCCGGCCTCGGTGTTTACGGTGTCGCAGGCGGCAGCGCCATTATTACCATTACTGCACCGGACGGCGTCACCTCCATCAGCTGCAGCGTCATTGTGCCGCTGAGTGAACCATGATTCTTTTTATCCGGGAGATTGACCGGGTCAGGGAATATCCGGTTACCGGCAGTGAATGCACATTCAGCGTCCTTGATCAGGAGGCGGTTATTTATCAGAAAGACGAAAGCTGGAATCTGAGACTGCCTGAATCGCTCAGACCGGATCCGTCTTTGATCCCGAAGAATCTGAGTGCCATGAGACTCATAGACAACCGCTCACGCGGCGCGTTTCTGATTCTTGCCGACGGGGATGAAAGCTGGAAGGAATTTGACTGTTATCAGATACCGCAGGAGCCGTTTACCGTCGGCTCTTCACAAGAGGATACTGTCTGCATCGACAGTTTCCTGGTGACGCCGGGCAACTGGCGCATTGATCCTGAAACAAAAACTGTCGCCTGTGCCGACAATGATACGCTGTTTGTCAATGGCAGTGCTGCAGCGACGCCTTACACATACAGGTATGGCGACATGATCGAGCTCTATGGCGTCAGAATCATCCTGATGCATGACTGTATCCTCATCAACCGGATGAAAAATGTGCATACGGATCTCAGGCGGTTTGCGTTTGAGGAAAACCCAATGCCCATTCAGCATAGCAGCCGCATGCGCTATGAACGGATTCCGTTTGCCATGCCTTCTGATTGTCTTGAAATCCGTCTAGACGCTCCGCGCCAGGTTGCCGGAACAAACCGGAACAATCTTCTTCTTTCCATCGGCCCGTCGCTGATGATGGGCTGCGCTTCGCTGACAAGCGGCCTGATCAGTTTCTACAACGGCTACGAAAATGGCAGGGATCTTCTGGAAATGATTCCTTCGCTGATGTTTCCGGCCATGATGCTTGTTTCAGCTCTGCTCTGGAGTCCTCTGCAGAGGCTTTCAGAAAAGCACAGGCACAGACAGGAGATCCGTCAGCGTGATCAGGATTACAGCGCTTATCTTGATAGAACCGCTGAAACTGCGGTGAAGTTCAGGAAAAACTATTCATCACAGCTGGATTCTTTTTTTCCTGCGGCAGACAGGCTGTATGAAGAATGCGCTCATTCGGATATTCTGAAAATCCCGGACTGCACAGGCCTGTATGTCCGCATGGGTACATCGGCCGATATTCTGCATGTGGCAATCAGTGAAAAGGAAGGAATGGAAAAAGATGAAAGCGCGAAGAATCAGGCGGAAGCGTTCATGGCAAAGGTGCGTTCTTCTGCGCCGGTTCCCTATGTTCTGGATCTTTCCGCATACAGCAGAATCACGGTGGAAAACGCATCTGAGCCGGTCATAGACAGCCTGATCATGCAGATCTGTCTCAGGACGCATCCTGACGACACCGGAATTATCATCCTGTGTGAAAGGGGTTT
>JAUNJW010000104.1 GCA_030533035.1 Erysipelotrichaceae bacterium | reverse complement strand
CACGGGTGATGCAGATGGAACCGCCGCCGATGCCGATCTTGATGAAGTCAGCGCCTGCGTCCGCGAGGAATCTGAATCCCTCGCCGTCGACAACATTGCCGGCGCCGATCTTGACGGAATCGCCGTATGTATCGCGGATCCACTTGATTGTGCTTGCCTGCCAGCAGCTGTAGCCTTCGGAGGAATCGATGACCAGGCAGTCCACACCGGCATTGACGAGCGCAGGCACTCTTTCCTCATAGTCGCGGGAATTGATACCGGCACCGACAAGCAGACGTTTTTCATCGTCAAGGAGTTCATTCGGGTTTTCTTTATGGGAATCGTAGTCCTTGCGGAATACGAAGTAAGCCAGATTGTCGTCAGCGTCGACGATCGGCAGTGCGTTCAGCTTGTTGTCCCAGATGATGTCATTGCATTCGGACAGTGAGTTGGAAGTGCTTCCGACAACGAGCTTGGATCTCGGAGTCATGAATGTGGCGACTTTTTCATCGCCGCTCATGCGGGAGATCCGGTAGTCTCTGGAAGTCACGACGCCGAGCAGCTTTCCGTTTGCTGTGCCGTCCTCAGTGACTGCCATTGTTGAGTGGCCGCTTTCCTTCTTGAGATTCAGGACATCAGTGAGCGTCATTTCAGGTGTCAGGTTGGAATCAGAAACGACAAAGCCTGCCTTGTGGTTCTTGACTCTGGCAACCATGGCTGCCTGGGAAGCGATCGGCTGGGAACCGAAGATGAAGGACATGCCGCCTTCCTTTGCCAGGGCGATGCCGAGACGGTCGCCGGAAACTGACTGCATGACAGCCGAAACCATCGGGATATTCAGGGAAATCGCGGGTTCCTCCCCTTTTCTGAATTTGACAAGAGGTGTCTTCAGGGAAACGTTGTCGGGAATATTTTCTTCACCGGTGTAGCCGGGGATCAGCAGATATTCACTGAATGTGTGGGATGGTTCGTTATAATACTTGGCCATGCTGGTTTTCCTCCTTGAATTTCAAATATTATATCAACTTAAAAATAGTTGTAAAGGTGGAGAATCTTTATGTTTTCTGGCGGCTTTCAGCGCGTTCATGGTATAATCTTGCGGAGACAGGAGAAACGTAGTATGCGTCTGAAAAACAGTTACTTTTTTACCCTCAGGGAAAATGTCAGGGATGAAGATTCCGTCAGCTCAAACATGCTCTGCCGGGCCGGCTATATCAAGAAGAGTTCCGCCGGCTGCTATATGATGCTGCCGCTGGGCTGGAAAGTCCTGCAGAAAATTGAAGCCATCATCCGTGATGAAATGGAAAAGGCTGACAGCCAGGAGCTGCTCATGCCGGCTCTGATTCCCGAGGAAGTTTATATCGCTTCCGGCCGCCGCGACGGCTTCGGTGCCTCGATGTTCTCACTCAAGGACAGAAAAGGCCAGCCGTATGTTCTCGGCCCGACCCATGAAGAATTATTCGCGCTTGCCGCAAAAATGCAGATCAGATCCTACAAGGATATGCCCTTCTCGCTCTATCAGCTGCAGACAAAGTTCCGCGATGAACCGCGTCCCCGCTACGGCCTGATCCGCGTCCGTGAATTCATCATGAAGGATGCCTATACATTCGACAAGGATGAAGAAGGACTGGACATCGCTTATCAGAAGCAGTTCAACGCCTACAAGAACATTATGGACAGACTCCACCTGGAATACAGGATTGTCCGCGCCGATACCGGCGTCATGGGCGGTCTGCTTTCAGAAGAATTCCAGGCTCTTGCCCCGATGGGCGAAGACATTCTCGTCCTCTGCGACAGCTGCGGCTTCTCTTCCAATATTGAGGTAGCTGCCACAAAGCCTGAGATCGCTTCCGTTGAAGATACCCTGGAAGAACTCAGACTTGTTGAGACACCGAACTCCAGGACCATTGAAGAAGTCGTAGACTTCCTCGGCAAGGATGTCAAAAAGTTCATCAAGACACTGATCTACAATGTCGACGGAACACCGGTCGCTGTCATGGTCAGAGGCGACAGGGACGTCAATGAAGTCAAGCTGAGAAAACTCTACGGTGCCAACAGCGTCGAACTGGCTGATCCGGAAACAGTCACGAAGGTCACCCACGCCGAAGTCGGTTTCGCCGGCCCGATCGGCATTGACTGCGAACTGGTCGCGGACGAGGAAGTTGTCCACATGTTCAACTTTGTCGTCGGCGCCAACAAAACAGGCTACCACTATACCGGCGTCAACCAGCGCGACTTTACAGTAACCAAGGTTGCCGATATCAGAAATATCATGGACGGCGACATCTGCCCTGACTGCGGCCAGCGCGTCCATTATGCCCACGGCATCGAAGTCGGAAACACATTCAAGCTCGGCACAAAGTATTCCAAGGCGCTTGACCTCCAGTACCTCGATTCCAACAACCAGCTCCAGTATGTCTGGATGGGTTCCTACGGTATCGGCCCGGCCAGAGCCATGGCTGCCATGGCAGAGCAGAACACCGATGAAAACGGAATCAACTGGCCGGCAGACATCGCTCCGTATCAGGTTGCGGTTGTGATCATCGCCATGAAGGATGAGCAGCAGGTTGCCATCGCGAATGAGATCCATGACAGACTGCAGGCAGCCGGCATTGAAGTCATCCTCGATGACAGAGATGAAAGACCCGGCGTCAAGTTCAAGGATATGGAACTGATCGGCATCCCCTGGCGCATTACAGTCGGCAGAGGCATCAGGGACGGCAAGGTCGAACTCAAGCCGAGAACCGGTGAATCCAGGGACATCGCCATTGAAGATGTCGTGGATGAAATCAAAAAAATGTTCTGAAAACAAAAATTGTGATGAGTCAACTCATCACTTTTTTTGTCAGCTGCTGATCCGGATCTCGGCTTTTGTGCCGCCCCCTTCACAGGCCTGGATTTCAAGCGAGGCGGATGACATCATGGTCAGCCGTCTTCTGACATTTTCTATGCCGACATGGCGGCGGTTGTCATCCGGCGCAGGCGGCTGGAAGCCGACACCGTTGTCAGTGACTGAAATGACATGGACACCGTCCTCGTTTTTCGATGAGATGACTACCCTGCCGTCACGCATTTCCCGCAATCCATGGCGGATCGCGTTTTCCACCAGCGGCTGCACAGACAATGCCGGCAGCATGAAATCAGTGTCCTGAATGTCATAGACAATCTCGATCTGCTCAAAGCGCAGTTTTTCAAGATCAGTATAGTTTCTGACGATTTCAAGCTCCTCTTCAAAAGGAACCGGCACATCGGTGAATCTCTCCTCAAAGTTCTTCATCAGATACATCCGCAGATGAGCTGTCGCCTCGGCAGCGCTCTTCCTGTCAGAATCGCAGAGATAGTAAATGGTATTGAGAACATTGAAGACAAAGTGCGGCTGGATCTGCCCCATCAGCAGCGAAAGATTGTTTTTTTCGAGTTCCAGCTGACGCCGGCGCAGATTCTGCTCACGCTGGTTGATGATATTGACATAGATCAGAAGAAGCGAAAGAACGCTGAGCGGATAGATCAGAAAGATCTCCGGATTGATATACAGGGAAATCAGACCGATGCAGATAATCAGGAAGAAAACAAGCACAGGAGGTCTTCTTTTGCGGGCTTCAGGAGTGGAAAACACCATCGCGGTCAGACAGGCAATCTGCAGCATCGTGAATGTTTCAGGCAGATAAAGCAGCGGGCCGGGCGCATAGCGGTTTATTTCATCAATCCGGAAAAGGAAACCGGTTGCCGGGTTGATCAGACAGAGAACAATCGTTATGAAACTGAGAATAAAGACGGTTTTGATCAGCGTTCCCGCAAGCCTGTTGAGTTCGGTCCTGTTTTTGAACGGATACAGGTAAAGAATCAGCAGCGGATAGCTGACCGCGCACAGGATCTCCTCCAGGGATGTGACGATCCACAGAATATAAAAGATCGCAATTCCCTGCCTGCCGAGCAGGATAATCCGCACCAGGTAGAGAAGAATCGTTATGAAATAGGCAATAATGACCTGATAAAAATGCACCCTGCCCTCATCGACAACCGCAGATTCCCGCAATGTGTAAAGAAGCGCTCCGAGAATCGCCAGAGAACCGGCCGCCAGCACAATGTTTACCGTAAAATTAAACACAGGCACCTCCCAGCGAACTCTGCGGATATGAAATGACGGAATGGGCGGTACGATTTTTATCACAGTAAAGGCTCAGTTCTGCCCCTTTGATGATACTGAGTCTTGCCGTGACATAATTGTAAAGCTCATAGCCTTTCTGAATATTGCCGTGCTCCATCATGGAAGGCCCGGAGACATCGACAAAGATCATGCCGTCCCTGGACCAGGTATGGATTTTAATGATTTTCGGCTCATAAATAAAGGAATCATAGGCAATGACATACTGCTCGGCGATCGGCAGGATTGTCCTGACCGGAATCTGGAATCCCGTGATTTCAAGATCGCTGCTGAAGACAAAGTTCTCATATCTGAGATGGACAAGATTGATATAGTGGGCTACATGCTCATATTCATCCTCAAAGGGAATCAGTTCGTTGCGGTCAATTTTATCGATATTGCCGCGCAGATAATCAGAGAACTCTGAAATTGTCCACTGCGCTTTTTCGGTATCCTCCAGACAGAGCTCCTCAACCTTTTCCAGAACAAAGCTGACGAAAGCAGGACGCATCTTGCCAAGAATCAGATTATAGCGGCCGGAGACAATTTCCAGTTCTGTCGACTCAATCTGCTTTTCAGCGACCAGCAGCAGGTTCAGATAAATCATGAGCAGTACAAAAACAGTTGCCGGATAAGTCAGCTCGATATCGCTGAAAATAATATCAAGCAGCGCCGACGCCATCAACATGATGGCAAAGACCGATATTTTGACGCGCACTTTCCAGTCTGCCTCATTTTTTCTCATGACAGCGTATATCAGCAGAAACTGCTCAAAAAACATGAATGTATCATAGATTCTTGCCAGCGGTCCCCTGACATAGTGATAGTTCTCATCAAAGGAAAACAGCAGACGGGTATGAAAATTCGTCATTGCCAGAATAATCAGGATCAGCGCGGGGACGCATGTGACTGCGGTCAGCAGCTTGTCCCGGTTTGTAAAGCTGCCGCGGCCGTTCAGTTCGTAGAGCAGATAGACAAAAAGAACCGTATAGGCTATTCCGGCATTCAGGTATGCGCCGGCATTGAAGACATGCTGCAGAAACATAAGAAACGGGCTGCCGTACCCTTCCAGCATCCACGCCATCAGTTCGGCGAAAATGTTGATCATGTTCACGGCCAGGCAGATAGAAAAGAGCCAGTCAGGACGGCCGTTGGCGCGGCGGTAGGACTGTGAGATAAACAGTGTCAGCAGGATGACCAGACATGATGTATCGACTGTCACATTCAGGGCATAGAGATTCATGGCATTATTCTACACCATACAGCGCAAAAAAACCGCGGATCGCAGGACCCGCGGCTTTCATGTTCAATTAACCGAGAATATTGAATTTTGTCTTCGGTGAGTAGCTTGTATGGAGGAGTTCTTCCGCCAGTTCGCTTCCCGGAGCTTCCAGGAAGTCATTGTACAGCTTCTGGATCTGCTCGTTGTCGGAGGAAACCCTGAGTTCCATCAGTTCGTCCTCGTCATACAGAGCCTTCATACGGAGTTCCTTGTAGCCGTAGCCAAGCTTGCCGTTCTTGATTCTGGACGGAACGATTGACTGGCCGCCGCCGTTGATGCAGCCGCCCGGGCAGCCCATGACTTCGATGAATGTGTACTTGGATGTGCCGGCCTTGACCTCATCCAGCAGCGGCTTGGCTGCTGTCATGGAGGAAGTGATGGCAATCCAGATCTTTGTGCCGTTCAGGTCGATTTCAGCTTCCTTGACGCCTTCCATACCGCGGCAGGCAGTGAAGTCAACCTTCTCGAGCTTCTTGCCGTCGAGCTTCTGCTTGACTGTACGCAGGGCAGCTTCCATAACGCCGCCGGTTGCGCCGAAGATGACTGCGGCACCGGTGTAGTCACCGAGCAGGTCTTCATCGAATGTGTCGTCTTCGAGTTCATCCCACTCGACGCCGTACATCTTGATCAGTCTTGCGCATTCACGTGTTGTCAGAACCGCGTCGACATCAACATATTCGCCTGTCTTGCATTCCGGACGCTGGATCTCGGACTTCTTGGCGATACACGGCATGATGGAGACAACATAGATGTCCTTGGGATCAATGCCCTTGTTCTTTGCCCAGTATGTCTTGCAGATGGCGCCGAACATCATGTGCGGGCTCTTGGATGTGGACAGATGCGGCAGGAGTTCCGGATACTGGTATTCAATGTACTTGATCCAGCCCGGGGAGCAGGATGTAAACATCGGCAGGACGCCGCCGTTTGTGACACGGTCGAGGAGTTCGTTGCCCTCTTCCATGATTGTCAGGTCAGCACCGAAGTTTGTGTCATAGACACGGTCGAAACCGCAGGCCTTCAGAGCGGCAACCATCTTGCCGGTGACTCTGGAGCCGATCGGCATGCCGAATTCTTCGCCAAGGGAAGCTCTGACAGCCGGAGCAGTCTGTACGATTACTGTCTTTGTCGGGTCGTTGAGGGCCGCAATGACAGGATGGATGTCTTCTTTTTCTGTCAGCGCACCGACCGGGCAGGCTGTGACGCACTGACCGCACTGCATGCAGTTGACATCGTTGAAGCTGGAGTTGTAAACAGGACCGACGATTGTCTTGAAGCCTCTGTTTTCAAGACCCAGGATACCGAGACCCTGAACCTTCTTGCAGGTTTCGATACATCTGCCGCAGAGTACGCACTTGGAAGTATCGCGGACGATACCGTAGGAAGCGTCTTCGAATGTCGGCTTTGTATGTTCGCCTTCGAATCTGTTTTCACGCACGCCAAGTTCTTCGCACAGTCTCTGCAGTTCACAGTTCTGGTTTCTCTTGCAGGACAGGCAGTTCTTGTTGTGGTTGGACATGATCAGTTCGACGGAATTCTTTCTTCCTCTCAGAGCTCTTTCAGAGTTTGTGAAGACTTCCATTCCTTCGGAAACCGGAGTTGTGCAGGCACTTAACAGTGTTCTGGCTCTGGCAACTTCAACCAGGCAGACACGGCAGGCACCTGACTTGTTGATGTCCTTGAGGTAGCAGAGAGTAGGGATCATGATGCCGACACTTCGGGCGGCTTCCAGGATGGTGGTGCCTTCCTTGACCTTACAGGGAATATTATTGATCGTAAGCTTTACCATTTC
>JAUNJW010000327.1:2104-2313 GCA_030533035.1 Erysipelotrichaceae bacterium | reverse complement strand
GCCCAGAGAAGTCATATAAACCGACGATCCTGATTCTTTCAGAAGCGACGCAGTTTCGGCAATTTCCTTCTGCGAAGGCTCCGAGGCGCCGTTGGTGATCACGGAGACTTCCGGTTTCAGGGCGTCAAAGAGATCATGGAGCGTGTCCTGGGTATGGCCGTGGTAAGGGACTTTCAGGAAATCAGTGTCAGTGATCCCGTAAGAAAGAA
>JAUNJW010000327.1:0-2094 GCA_030533035.1 Erysipelotrichaceae bacterium | reverse complement strand
TATGTCACCCGGACAATCAGCGAGGAGTTGTTGGATTCATCTTTTTCATAGGAATCCGAAGCGCCAAAGATTTCAAACACCGCGCCGCCCAGGGTGAATTTCTGGGTGCCGCTGATCACAACGGCATTCAGGCCCGATTCCCGGAGGGCCGCTTCATATTCATCGATGTCATCGCTGGATTTGGTGATATATGAGGTATATACGCGGGAAACCGCCAGGGTATCAAGAACATCGTCGGCGCCGCCCACATGGTCCTTGTCAAAATGGCTGATGATCAGCGCCTGAAGGCTGCTGACGTTCCTTTCCGCAAGCTGCGCAAGAAGCTCTTCACTGTTTTCCTCAAGGCCGGTGTCAATCATGACGCTGCCTGCCTCTGTTTCAATCAGGATGGCGTCCGCCTTGCCGGCTTCAAAAACGGTAATGGTCATGGTTCCGGATTTACGATCCGCCGCGCAGCCGCAGAGGATCAGCAGTACAGCGCATAATAATACAGACAGTATTTTCTTCATAAGAAAAACCTCCCGGGGCTATCGTACCGCGCCGCCCCTTCAGGAATGTGAACGGACGCTGATTTCTGTCTGAAAGAGTCTGTCATTTGCATGTTATAATGATAACAGCGAGGCACTAAAACATGAAAATTGAAGATCTGGAAGTCTTTATCGCTGCCTGTGACAGTGATACATTTCTGACGCCGGTGGGAGCGCACCGGTATCAGTCCAGCGCGTCGGAAGAGATTCTCCGTCTGGAAAAAGAATTCAATACTGTGCTTTTCCTGAGGGAAGGAACCAACACCGGAATCCTGACCGAAGCCGGAAAGGTTCTGCTGGAAAGAGCCAGGCCGCTTGTCAAAGCCTACCGCAAGACACTGCGGGCAATGGAACATTTCAAACCGGCCGATGACCGTTCGATCATTATCGGCACCCTGCCGATCCTCAAGCAGTACCGCCTCAACCGCGTCTTCAGCCGTTTCCAGGATGACTATGACGAGGATGAAATCGACATGCGGGTGGAAATCGCCGACGGCAGAAACCTGATCAGCGGTCTTGAGGAAAACTATTATGACGGCATCGTCATCCGCCGCTCGATGATCAATCACCCCGAAAAATACGATCTTTACCGGATGGCCACCGATGAAATGGCGGCGATCCTGCCGGCCGACCACCACCTGGCGGAGGAATCGTACATTTCGCTGACCTCCCTGAAGAATGAATTCTTCTATCTCTCCGACCCGGCCACCCAGGCATTCGGCATCTGCTGGAACCTGCTCAAGAGCCAGCATATCTCCACTGAAAATGTCAGAACTGCCGATATCGAAACAATCCTGAAGTCCGTCGCGGAAAGGCGCGGCGTCGCGATCCTGCCGATTTCAACGCTGAATGTCATGAAGCAGGAAGGCGTTGTCACGGTTCCCCTGCAGCCCAGAGCCACCCTGGAAGTTGTCTTCGCGGTCAAGAAAGACCAGCAGAGATGTGAAATCATGGAGGATCTGATTGAGCTGATTGACTACAGGTCCCGCCAGGTCCCTTCCGTCTGATTCCCGTATCATTTCCCGAAAAAATGTCTGAATGCGGTACCAGTGTTCAGACATTTTCATTTTGTTGTCTCTTTTGGTTTTCGTTTTGTTGATTTTCCAATCAACAGTCAAGTACAATGATGATGCCGCAATGCGGATAATTATATAGGGGCTATTAACACATGGACAGATATATCATAGCCACAGCGTCCACCTGCGATCTGGACCGTTCGTGGCTGGAGGAACACCGGATTCCGGTGATCTCCTATACATTTGAAATGGACGGAAAAATCTACAAGGATGACTGCCGTCCTGAAACAAGGCGCGCTTTCTACGCGAAGATGCGCGAAGGCATTCTCCCCAACACATCCCAGATCAACTCCTACGCGTATTATGAGTTTTTCAAGGATCTCATCAGGGGCGGCGACGCCGTCATCTTTGTCGACATGGACAGAGCCATTTCCAATTCGTACGCCAACTCACTGGCTGCCGCTGACATGGTCAGGGAGGAATTCCCGGACGCAGAGCTGCATATCATGGATACCCGCTGCATCACCATGGGCCTCGCCTTCCTGTTAAAG
>JAUNJW010000326.1 GCA_030533035.1 Erysipelotrichaceae bacterium | reverse complement strand
TGCCCGCGAAGCCCGCGGCGACCAGCAGTCCATGCATGCACAGTCCAAGGACCTGATGGACTTCACGGCTGAAAGTGTATTTACAGGCTATACAGAGAATTCCTGCAAGGCAAAAGTCATCGGCCTGTTCAAGGACGGTGTCCGGGTTAACGAACTGAGTGACGAAGGCGACGTCATCCTCGACCAGACATGCTTCTATGCGGAATCAGGCGGCCAGTGCGCCGACACCGGCAGAATCTGGAATGACACATTTGCCGCTGACGTGACAGACGTCCAGAAGGCGCCTCACAAGCAGCCGCTGCATCATATCGAGAATATCGACGGCATCCTTAAGGAAGGCGACGAAGTCAGCGGTGCCTTCAATGCTGAGGCAAGAGCTCTGACAAGAGCCAACCATTCCTCCCTGCACCTGCTGCAGTCAGCCCTGAAGAAAGTCCTCGGCGACCATGTTGCCCAGGCCGGTTCCTACAACGGACCTGAATACGGCCGTTTCGACTTCACCCACTTTGAAAAGCCGACCGATGCCCAGCTGAAGGAAGTTGAGCGCCTGGTCAATGAAAAGATCAATGAAGACCTGCCGGTCACAACCCAGGTTCTCGATATCGAAGCCGCCAAGGCAACCGGCGCCACCGCACTGTTCGACGAGAAGTACGGCGATTCCGTCAGAGTTGTCTCGATGGGCGACTTCTCCAAGGAATTCTGCGGCGGAACACATGTTTCCAATACCGGCGATCTCGGTTCCTTCAAGATCGTTTCCGAGGAATCCATCGGTTCCGGTATCAGAAGAATCACTTCCATCACCAAGATGAAGGCGTATGAGGAATTCAAGAAGGAAGAAGAATACCTCTATGAAACAGCGGCGCTGCTCAAGATGCAGAACTACAACGGCTTCAGGGAAAAGCTGCAGGCTCTGATCGATGAAAACAACGCGCTGAAGAAGGAAATCGCTGCCCAGAATGAGAAGGCGATGAAGATGGAAGCTGAAGCAAAAGCTTCCCAGGCTGAAAACATCAACGGCCTGAACGTGCTGATCCTGAAGCTGAAGGACCAGGACAACGGTTCCCTCAAGGCATATGCCGAAACACTGCGCAACCGCATGGAGGACGGATTTGTCTTTATTTCCAATGAAAGCAATGGCAAGGTGACATTTGTCTGCGCTTCCTCCAAGGCAGCCATCGCCAAGGGCCTCAAGGCCGGCGATGTCGTCAAGGCGGCGGCAGTCCTGTCCGGCGGCAACGGCGGCGGACGTCCCGACATGGCCCAGGCCGGTGGCAAAGACACTTCCAGAATTGACGAAGCGCTCGCAGCAGTCAGGGAAAAGGTCACAGCGGCTTAACCATTCATTAAGAGAGACCATGAAGAATGAAACGCTTCATGGTTTTTT
The DNA here is from genome assembly GCA_030533035.1 of Erysipelotrichaceae bacterium. Lineage (GTDB taxonomy): Bacteria > Bacillota_I > Bacilli_A > Erysipelotrichales > Erysipelotrichaceae > Bulleidia. The sequence continues at coordinate 931 of JAUNJW010000326.1, read as the reverse complement.
TGCGGGCGGTGGGGCATATTCTGAAAATTGCGAGAATTCTTGGCCGGCGCTTGTGTACTTTCAGCCTGATTTATCTTAAAATTAAAGACAGAACGGAGGGACTATTATGAACGGCAGAAATTATGATATCGGCGAAACTGTCAGCTTCAACGCAGAGGAAATCCGTCGCGAGAATATACGTGAAGTACTCAGGCACGTTGAAACCGCGCTTAATGAAAGAGGCTATAACGCGATCAACCAGCTGGCCGGGTATCTCATTTCCAATGATCCGGCGTATATTTCAAGCCATAACAACGCCCGCAGCATCATCCAGTCTGTGGAGCGCCATGAGATTATTGAGGAACTGGTGAGATTCTATCTGGAAGGTCAGAAATAAATGACGCGATATCTGGGACTTGATCTCGGAAGCGTCACATGCGGTGTCAGCGAAAGTGACACCGGTTTTATTGCGCAGACAGTAGAGACAATCCGCTTCAAACCGGAAGACTACAACACCGCGATGGACCGTGTTCTCGAAATCGTCGAGAAGAAAAAGCCGGACATTATTGTGATCGGCTATCCGCTTCTGCTCAATGATGACGAGGGCCCGAAAGCACAGCTTTGCCGCGAGTTTGGCGAAGTCCTTGAGCAGGAGAGCGGTGTAAAAGTCGTTCTGCAGGATGAACGGTTTACCACCGCCGAGAGTGAAGATATACTTCTCCAGGCGGACATGTCACGCAAAAAGAGAAAGAAAAAGATTGACCAGATGGCGGCTGTGGCAATCCTGCAGCGCTATCTGGACTCACATCAGTCATGAAAGGCGCTCTCAGTGCCTTTTGTTTGAGAGGATTTATATATGCTTGATTCAAAACACATGATCATCATCAATGAAGACGGTCAGGAAACGGAAGTGAATATCCTTCTGACATTCGACAGCCCGGACGGAAAGAAA
>JAUNJW010000103.1:4606-7229 GCA_030533035.1 Erysipelotrichaceae bacterium | reverse complement strand
TTCTGAAAGAACTGGCTGAAAAGAATCATTGTTTCCTTTTTGAGGCAATTACCACCCTGCATCTTGGCAACTATAAAAAGATTCAGGAATGGCTGGGCAGAATCGGTGACATCAAGCTTGTCCAAAGCCAGTATTCACAATATTCCAGGCGCTATGACGCCTTCAGGGCCGGTGAGATTCTTCCCGCCTTTGATCCTGCCAAGGCCGGCGGCGCCATGATGGATATCAATCTCTACAATCTGCACTTCATTATGGGTCTCTTCGGCAGGCCGCAGAGCGGTCAGTATTACGCGAATGTTGAAAGAGGCATCGACACCTCCGGCATCGCTGTCCTTGATTACGGTTCCTTCAAGGCATTCGCCGCCTGCGCCAAGGATTCATGGGGCTCCAGAGGCGCTGTCATCCAGGGAACTGACGGCGTCATCCGCACGGATGGCGCGCCTGGCGTCATCGGCAGGGTCACGCTTGAGCTGAATGACGGTACCGCTGAAGAATTTGACGACGGCATGGGCAAATCCAGAATCGTTCCCGAATTTGAAGACTTTATCCGGGCTGTCAATGAAAATGACACGGCATATGCCGCTGAACTTCTGGATAAAAGCATCGCCGTGACAGAAATACAGACACAGCTGAGAAAGAGCGCCGGTATCCTTTTCCCGATGGACGACTGATCTCAAACAGACCCGAAGGACTGCGGCCGCAGTCCTTTTTCTCTTGAAAGGTGCCGGATCTTGTTCAGACCCTGTCATTTTCTTCAGAAAATAACGCAATGTAAACTGCCGTGTTACATTCTGAACATGAGAATTGCTTGAGCGGCTCAGACCAGTACCGCTAGAATACGGTTGTAAAGAACGAAAGGAACTCTGATTATGAATGAACTCGGCAAAAAGATCGCTTCCAAGAGAAAAGATCTCGGAATCACCCAGATTGAATTCGCGGAAAAGCTGAATGTCACCAGGCAGACTGTCAGCCGCTGGGAAGCCGGCTCCGTATTCCCGGATATTGACAAAATCCCGGATATCGCCGCCCTGCTGAATGTCAGCTGTGATTATCTGCTCAGGGACGATGTCACCCTTGAAAGTGAACCGCCGGTGCAGGGCAGGATCAGCCGCCTGCTGAAAAACGCGGAAGGAAAAAAAGTGATGATCTCTTTCTTTGACGATGACGCCGATCCTGATCTCTATAACACACCGGTCACGATCAGCGGATTTGAAGGCAGCTGGATGAAAGCCTCGGCTGAGACAAAAAAAGGACGGATTGAAAAACTCATTCCGCTGTCTGCCGTGCTTTCCCTGGAAATCCTGCAGGAGGAAAAATAAATGGAATACATCGGATTTGTTTTCGGTATTTTCGGACTGCTTGCCTATCTGCAGGTCTCCGGCATGAAAAAGAGAGTCGACCAGCTGGAACGGGCACTGACCACGATGAAAGGCTCTCCTCTGCATGAAGACCGCAAAGCGCTTCTGGCTGCCGCGGAATCCTATATCGGTGAAAAGGTGAATATCGATCTGAAAGAAGATCATGAGGACGCCGATATCGCTTTATACGGCAATACAAAGCACGGCTCCAATACAATCCTCGACGCCGATGAGGAATGGATGCTGGTACGGATTGAAACACCCAAAGCGGTCAAGGAAAAGCTGATCCGCATGGAATCAATCGAACGGATCAGCGTCATTCAGTAATTATTCAGACATGTTTGAGTGTCAGAAAAAGGATCTGGGCTTACTCCCGGATCCTTTCATTTCATGATCTCTGATTATTTCATCAGTGAAAGCAGTGAGGACAGCAGCGCTGTGCCGTCATCCTTTGCGGAAGCTGTCTGCTGAGGCGCGCCGCCGAGCAGAGTGCCGAGGATGCCGCCGATGCCGCTGTTTGCGGACTGGGTGGACTGGAAGATCGCAGCCAGGTCGGAAAGATCAATTCCGTCACTCAGGTCAACGCCCTTTTTCTGGCTGGCCTGGGCCTGGGAGCCGGCATTCGCCGCAGCGGAGAGAGATGACAGAAGTGTCGGGGCGATGGAAGCCAGGACTTTTGTGACATCCGCGGCAGGCACATTGGCCTTTGAAGCGATTTCGCTGACTGCGCTTTCCTGTGAATCACCGAAGATATGGCGGATGATGGCTGCGCCGTCCTTTGTGTCAGCGGCAGCGATCTGTTCGGGCATTGCCCTGGTGCTGGTATGCTGGTTCAAAGCTGAAAGCAGCGATCTGGCGCCGTCATCATCTGACGCGTTTTTTGTCATGAATCTGATGATCAGCGGCAGCGCGTAGGAGAGGATTGTCAGGACGCTGACTCCCTTGACTCCTGTCTTTTGAGATGTGGCGTCAACAGAGGACTGCTGGGTAAAGCTGTTCATTAAAACCTGAAGTAAATTATTCATATATACCTTCCTTCTCTGCCATCATCATACATCATGCATGTGCGCAGCCGATACCTGGAAATTCACGGCGAATCTGAATTTTTAAAACTAGGACAGCGCGTCCATAACGGACGGGACAATCTGTTTCTTTCTGGAGAATACCCCCACCTGCAGGGAATGTGTTTCCCCGGGTCTGTCAGGATAGACATTCAGGATCTTTTCCGCCTGTTCCCCTTCCGCGTAGAAGATGGAACCGTCATC
>JAUNJW010000103.1:0-4596 GCA_030533035.1 Erysipelotrichaceae bacterium | reverse complement strand
TTTCGGCTGCGGCTTCTTCGATCGTGAACAGATCGTCAACGTTCTCTTCTTCCGCACACACACGGCTGCCAAACGAAACGGCAGCTGTCAGGAATGCAAAAGCCGCAATTGCTAAGATCCAGCTCTTTCTTTTCATAAAGCTTGTTCATGTCCCGGTGGATCTCCACTTCCCTGGCTTTGATGGCCATTGCATCGGGAATGATTACCTGGGAGATCATTGTCCTGACACCATTGATGTCATAGAACTTGATATCCTGGACGATCATTTCATAAATGGACTGCTTTGTCGAAGCGGCTGCCGCCGTGAACATTTCACGGGAGAATGTCTCAATATCAAGGTCTGCCAGGGCAGCCAGGATATTGGCTGTGTCTATATCCTTTCTGGTCGTGGTCGGCGACTGGAAAACGAGTGTGTCGGAGAGAACCGCGCCGAGCAGCAGACCGGCCAGGTTCGCCGGAATCGGGATCTGGTTCTCACGGAACATCGTGGCGATGATTGTCGCGCTTGAGCCGATGATCTCATTGCGGAACGAGACCGGCTGGGAAGTCATGAAGTCATTGATCCGGTGGTGGTCGATGACTTCCAGGATCTGCGCTTTTTCAACATTCCTGACCGACTGTGAGAATTCATTGTGGTCGACCAGAATGATCTTCTTGTTTTTATGGTTGAGGATGTGATAGCGGGAAGCGTAGCCGGCCAGCTTTTTGTTCTCGTCAATGACCGGGTAGCTTCTGAATCTTGTCCTCAGCATTTTTGATCCGACATCCTCGGCGAACTCATTCATGCGGAATGTGATCGGATCGGACGTCATGATCAGCCTGACCGGCGGCGCCAGGAAGAGATAACGGGAGGTGTTCATCGCGCCGTGACCGGAGATGATGATCGGGCAGTGGTATTGTTTTGCGGCTTCGATCACATCCGGGGCAATCTGTTTTGTCCAGACGGCGATGATCATGCCGGCGCCCTTCTCAATCAGACTGAGCTGGGCTTCCGCGTCATTGCCGACAATGATGATTCTGTCGCGGGCATTGTAGTTTTTAACCTTGGCCTCATTGAGGGCAATGATCGAAGTCTTGCCGTCGTAATGTGTTTCGTTGTCGGTATAAACAATCTCACCGTCAATGCTGCGGGCAATCTCATCGACGGACGTCTGCTTCAGCAGCTCGATTTCAGCCGCCGTGTCGCCAAGGCCGATATTGGCCAGGTCGCTTTTGGAGACGTAGCCGGCAATGGTCTGGTCCGGATTGACAACCGCGAAGGAGTTCCGCTCACACTCATGCATGCGCTGGATTGTCTCGCGGACGGTCGTTTCCGGTGTGATCGCCAGCGGACTGTCGAGTTCAAGATCCGCCAGGGTGATCCTGGCGTCTTTCAGCAGCGCCGGCATCGGAAAGCCGAAGCGCTTAAGCAGATATTCTGTTTCATTATTCAGATCACCGAGGCGGCACGGGATGGCCCTGATCCCGCAGGCCCGCTTGAAAAAAGCATAGGCAATTGCCGAGGCAATGGAATCAGTGTCCGGATGCTGATGGCCGGTGATATAGACAGGCTCTTCTTTGATCATGGAAGGTTCCTCTTTTCTTTCAATATATTAACATGCGCATCCGGTTTCCTGCATTGTTCAAAAAAAGAAGCAGCCGGGGCTGCTTCTCAGTATTCCACATGCAGGACATCGGTTGTGATGCCGCTGATATACGGATTCAGTGTTCTGATATACGCTTCGCTGTTGACTGTCCAGACTTCCAGTGGGACGCCGGCGTTCTGGCATAAGGGAGCCAGCGCTTCGGAAGCGGTGAAAACAGCGTCGATAAACGCGTTATAACCCTGTGCTCTGAGCGAGCTGACAGAAGAAACGATATAATTCAGGTCGCTTCTGGCCGCGATCAGATAACCGATGCGGGCTTCGGGATCCCGGTTGATGACATACCGCAGCGGATCGGAGGAGAATGAGATCCATGTCACATTGCCGCGCATGCCATAGCTGTCGACCATTGCCAGCAGGAAATCCACCTCATCCTGGGTATCCACGGTTTCCCCTTTCATCTCCAGATACGGGTGAATGCCGTAGGCTTTGCAGAAGGCAAGGAATTCCTCCAGCGTAGTGACTCTGAGACCTCTGTAGGCTTCGCCGCAGATGATGCCGAAGTCATAATTCATCAGTTCTTCAAATGTCAGGCCTGACACATGCACCTGGCCGTTGATCAATGAGCCGTCCATATTTCTGGCAACCGCGTTGATTGTTTCGTTGTGCAGAAGAACCGGAATGCCGTCAGCGGTAAACTGGATATCGCATTCCACCATCGCGTAGCCCTGTTCATAGGACTGTTTGTACGCTGTCAGGGAATTCTCCGGCGCGCTGACATGATAGCCGCGGTGGTTGACGCAGCGGACTGACATGTCGGGTATCTCTTTGACGAGATCGCTGAGGGCGACTGTCTTGGTTTCCTGGGCCACTTCATAGCTTTCCGGAACCGGGCAGTAAGCCCTGCCTTCCAGATCACGGGAGGCGGTTGTGATGATTTTGCCGTTATCGTCATAGATCAGCAGCCGGCCGTCAGCCAGGGTGATCTCAGTTCCCTCTGCCCTGGCAAAATCCTTGTCCGCCTGCAGGTAATAGAATCCTTTTTCCCCTTCCACATAAAGCAGGGTATCTTCCTGTCCGGCTGCTTTCTGGCCGTCAATGTACCAGCACACGCCGTTCTGTTCCTTGACCCATTCCTTATCGTAAACACGGCCGTTTTCATCCAGCTTATAATATCTGCCGTCGATTTCGCCTGACTCGGTAACCAGCCAGCCATGTTCCGGCGTATAGAAATAGCGGCCGTCTTTTCCTTCATACCAGCCGGTGATCAGGCGGCCGTTTTCATCTGTTCTGATTTCGTGGAAGTTTTCGCCGTCTTCGGAAACCACGAGGGACTTGTTGGTAACCGGCGTACGCTCTTCCTCATTCTTGTTCTGGCGGTAGAAAATGCCGCCTTCCATATCGTAGGCAATGGCCGCGTCCACCTTGACGAGCGGCTTTTCAAAGACATAGCGGTATTCAGTATCCATTGCCGCGTTGACATAGATGGACCATACTGTCCAGCCGGATACGCCGGTTAAAACAGCGATGACGATCGCCAGAACTGTTTTGACCCATTTTTTCAGTCTGCGTTTTCTGCGTTTCTTTGCCATAGTCCCTGCCCTTTATTCGCACATAATATCAGAAACTGCCTGCTTTTGAACATCCTGCTGCCAGGATTTCTGAAATCTTAAGATGATATCCGTCAGCTGCCTGACCGAAAGATCCGGTTCCTCCTGCAGACAGTACTGCAGAAGCCCGCAGATTCCGCTCACCGCGTACTGCAGCTGGGCAGTGAGCACTTCGCTTTTTTGAGGATCAGCCGCGTTCTGGCTGACGGATTCACGGAGATAATCCCGTATGGATTCCCCATAATATCCTTTTTCGATCAGAAGAAGATACAGTGATTTGTTCAGCAGCACATGCCGGATCATCTGTTCCATCTGATCTGCTGTCCTGCCTTTGGGACTGACATCCGCCATCGCGTTCCTGGCCGTTTCCGCCAGGAGCTCGTCAATGCTTTTGTAGTATTTATAGAAAGTCACCCGGCTGACTCCGGCATTCTCACAGAGTTCCCTGACCGAAATTTCCTTCAGGTCCCTCTGTGATGCGCTGCGTACAAGCTCCTGTGCCAGCAGGCGTTTTGTCATCTGTATGCGTTTGTCAGCACTTCTTTTCATAAACTTAACACTTTTGACTATACTTGTTCATTTTATGACATTATTTGATTATCTGTAAATATTAAATCAGATGAATAACAGAAAATCACGGACCCCCGGGGTGGCTTCCGTCACCATTTCTGTCATGATAAAATCCGATTATAAAAAGGGGGACCTTTTATGCATATGGCAGACGCGCTGCTTTCACCGCCGGTGGCAGCCACCATGTATGTGGCTTCCGGGGCTGCGGCAGCTTATTCAATCATCAGAGTCAGAAAAGAAGACCAGAGTGAAAAGATTCCGGTCATGGCAGTTTCAGCCGCTCTTGTTTTTGCCGGCCAGATGATCAACTACACAATTCCCGGCACAGGCTCTTCAGGCCATCTGTGCGGAGGCATGTTATTAAGCGCACTGCTGGGACCGGAGGCAGGTTTCCTGTCAATGATCATTGTCCTTCTGACCCAGTGCCTGTTCTTCGCCGACGGCGGCCTGATGGCACTGGGCGCCAATATATGGAACATGGCATTCTACGGCTGCTTCATAGGAAGCTGTCTGATATGGAATCCGATCATACGCAGCCGCCTGTTCTCAGGCATGGGTGAAAAAGCCGGCACCCGCGCAAAAATCATCCTGGCTTCCATCCTCGGCTGTGTGCTGACACTGCAGCTGGGCGCCTTCTCGGTTGTCCTTGAAACAACCGCTTCCGGAATTACGGAACTGCCGTTCGCCGCTTTTGCCGGACTGATGCAGCCGATCCATCTTGCCATCGGCCTGGTGGAAGGACTGATCACATCCGCTGTCCTTTGCTTCGTATATGAAACCCGTCCCGACCTGCTCCAGGGACTTGATCCTGCAGAAGGAACATCAAAGTTCTC
>JAUNJW010000325.1 GCA_030533035.1 Erysipelotrichaceae bacterium | reverse complement strand
TCTGTTTCAACATGCTCATGAACATACATTCCGTCTTCGAGGGCAAATGCTTTTTTCCTGCATCCCGGCAAAAACAGAATCATGAACACAAACAATATTGCCGTGATTTTTCTCATTCTTTCACCTGCGTTTATACAGCACAATCTCCGGATCGGCGCCATTGCAGCCGTACTCACAGACAAGTATAAATCTCTCGTCTGCCACAGCACCGTAACAGCGTTCAGAATCCTGCCTTTCAATCTGGTTTCCCAGATAGATGTCTTTGTCGTTCAGATATTTCACTGTTGTTCCGTTGGAAAGAGGATACTCAAGATTCACATATGCCCCGGTAAGCAGATTCAGATCATCCACAGTCAGTCCGTCTATCCCCAGTGCGTTGATTTCTTCGATCAGCTGTTGTTTCAATTCTGAAAAATTCCTGTTTCGTTCGGCAACGCAGCTGCCGCCGAATGGATGTCCGGCGCATTTTTCACATCCGCCGCATCTGGAAAAGCTGCTGCAGTTTTCACAGCAGTTCATTCCGCAATACGTCATACAGGCACCTTTCTTTAATCTCCGGTTATCGTTCTTGCTTATCGGAATCATCCGGATCATCACTGCTGTCAAATGCAGACCCCAAAGCAAGCCCGAGGCACATGCCGACCGGAATCCACAGACCTACGTTGCTTACAGCCGCACCGATTGCGGCTCCTATACTCAGGCCGAGGGCCAGTCCGATTCCGATATTCTTCTCTTTTTTCATATTTAATAATCTCCTGTTCCGTCTATGCAGACTCATATTCAGCGGTTCAGCCAGGCTTTCATTAAATGAAACACTTCTTCCCTGTCTTCAGCAGGGATTGCCCCGCTCCTGTTCAATGCATAATGATGTCCAAACTCACTGTCGGTATAAGTGTTCCCATTAAGCATGACGGGTTTGTCATATCTAGGCCTGACGTGTACATGAAGATGCGGATCAGGCACTGCTTCTTTAAAGAAACTGTTCATAAGGCAGCTCCAGTTGCACAGAGCCGCTCCCAGCACAGCCTTTAAACATTCCTCCACTTTACAGACCAGACTTCGAAGTTCTTCCCACTCATCATCTGTCAGCTCTGACAATGAACCGCAATGGCGTTTCAAAACCAATATACATCGTCCGATATAATCCTGTTCATCCGCAAGGAAAACAGACCATGATCTGCTTTCATATAGCTGAAACTGTCTGTCCTCTTCAGACAGGCTGCACCAGTCACAGTGATCCATTTTCTTCTCCTTCCGGTTTGTTTTCATCTATGTTTTTTTGTATGAAGTCAAGGATGATTCCGTTGACTGTTTCCGGCTGATCATCGTTGGCATTATGTGCCGCTCCCTGAATCAGGATCAGCGGAAATCCGGTCCGCCGCGTCCATTCCCGGTTATAGGAAGCCACCTTGCCGACTCTGTCCCTGTCGCCGAGCAGCAGAATTGTTCTGCATGGAATATCTATATTTTTGTTTTCGGGAATGAAAGCAGCTTCGCCGGCATAGATCAGGTGACACAGTTCCTTCTTTGTGTAGGCTGACAGCATGGTATGCATCCGTTTGCGGGCAGTCTCACTGGCTCCGCATATCCTTGCCATCGAAGATCTCAGGAGTTTATCAGGAAACATTCTGCACATCCACTCTAATTGAGACAGCCAGAACAGATCTGATTTCGAGTAGTAATCCCCGAAAGGAACACTGTCCACCGAAATCAGGCCGGCCGCCCTGGCAGGATGCTGATCGATATAATACTGGGCAATCATGCCGCCCAGTGACTGTCCGATGAATACAGCCCGGTCCACACACTCGGTTTCAAGGATGCGGTTCAGTTCATCGCTGATGTTGGCGTATGAAAATGCCTCATACGGTCTTGACCTGCCATGGCACGGGCAGTCCCACACCAGGACTTTGAACTTTTCCCTGAAAAACAGGAGCTGGGGTTCAAACAGGCGGTGATCCGCCGTCAGTCCGGGAAGGAACACCAATGAGACGGCACTATTAATCTCATTGGTCCAATAGTACGTCACGCCCCGGCTGGAAGATACTGTTTTTTCATTGAATCCGAACATGTTTCTCCTTTGCAAATCAGAATTTGTAAAATGATGCTTACAGCTTTTTGCAGGTGAGTTCGTCGTACGCCACACAGCTGTCACTGAAGGTCAACTTGAGCATCCCGCCCTTCCTGCCGAACTCGTTTTCCCCGATGGGATAGAGCATGAATTCGACTTCATCGCCGTCTTCGTCGATTGCTTTTGCGTAAAGCTCATCGTTTCTCAGGAAGACTTCGTCGACAATAAAATCGGCGTCCTCAGGATGCTCGTACTTGCC
>JAUNJW010000102.1 GCA_030533035.1 Erysipelotrichaceae bacterium | reverse complement strand
TAATACACGGTTCTGCCGTCGTCTGTTTTCTTTTTTCTCATGCATAACCCTCCTGTGGAAAATGATTATACATAGTTTAATCAGGTTTTGTCACCGCTTTTTTTCAGACATTCAGAAGCCGAACAGGCCTTTCTTTTTATACTCCTCACTGGCGTAAGAGAGGAATGTGTAGCCTGTGGCGTCGATCGTTTCTCTGACAGTCTGCTCATCCAGATCGGATTCCGACAGGATGACTGCCTGCTTTTTCTTTCTGTCCGCACTGACCTTTTTGATCTGCGGGAATTTCTGTCTGATGGCGTCGTTGATATGGGATTCGCACATTCCGCACATCATGCCATCAATGCCGACTGTGATTTTACGCATGATTTTTACTCGACAGAAATGAACTTGTAGTCTCTGGCTTCGACTGCCTGCTGAATCACATCAGCAGATACTTCTTTTGAAAGGGTGATTTCGGCTGTACCTTTTTCATGGCTGACTTCTGCGCTTTCGATGCCGTCGATTGCCTCAAGGGCCTTTTTGACGGAAACTTCGCAGTGCGGGCACATCATGCCTTCGATTCTGACTGTTTCTTTCATAGTTTTTTCTTCTCCTTGTTTTCCGATATATTCATAATCCTGGTCCGTGACTGCCTTTTCGACAGCTTTGGAATCCAGTGCTTTCTTTGTGACGACTGCAGCTGTGCCGGCAGTATGATCCGCTTTGACCGAGATAACGCCGTCCAGGGCGCCGATGGCTTTCTGGATTCTGGCTTCGCAGTGTTCACACATCATGCCGCCGATGTTATAGACTTCAGTCATTGTTTCTTCTTCCGGTTCCGTCCGCTCCGGTTCTGTGTCCGGCAGTGCCTTTTTCTTCAAAGGCCTGTCCTTTGAAGAATCATGAACCCTGAACAGGTTGAGCCGCAGCGCGTTCATGCAGACAGTGAAGCTGGAAAGGCTCATAGCTGCCGCACCCCACATCGGATTCATCTGCAGGCCGAACAGTCCGGCTGCCAGAGGAATGCAGATGAGGTTGTAGAAGAACGCCCAGAAGAGATTCTCGTGAATGTTTCTCAGAGTAGCTCTGGAAAGGCGGATTGCGCCGGAAACATCGGTCAGCTTTGAGTTCATCAGAACGATATCCGCGCTGTCGATCGCGACGTCTGTGCCGGCGCCGATGGCAATGCCGGTATCGGCACTGGTCAGGGCAGGCGCGTCATTGATGCCGTCGCCGACCATGGCGGTCTTTCCTCTTTCCTGCAGTCTGCGGATGATCGCCTCCTTGCCATCCGGCAGGACACCGGCGATGACTTTGTCCACGCCTGCTTCTTTGCCGATGGCCTCAGCGGTGCGCTGATTATCGCCGGTCAACATGACCACTTCGATGCCCATGTTTCTGAGTTCCTCAACCGCCTGCCTGGAATCATCCTTGATGACATCCGCGACGGCGATCATGCCTGCCAGTTTTCCGTTTTCTTCAAAGAACAGCGGTGTTTTTCCCTGGCGGGCCAGTGCTTCGGAAGCGTCTTTTTCCTCCTTTGTGAGTTTCACAAGGGAAGAGATATATTTTTCACTGCCGCCCTGGACAAGGGCACCGTTGATTTTAGCCTGCAGGCCATTGCCGGCCAGCGCTTTGAAGTCAGTGACCTCTTCCGCTTCAAAACCAAGTTCTTTTGCCTTTTCCACAATCGCTTTGGCAAGAGGATGCTCACTCTTTGCCTCGAGAGTGTTGGCAAGCTTCAGCAGAGTTTCTTCCGTATATCCTGCCGCCGGGACAATGTCGGTCACCTGCGGCTGGCCGCTTGTAATGGTTCCTGTTTTATCAAGGGCGACGATCTGGATTCTTCCCGCCTGTTCAAGCGCTTCTGATGTCTTGAAGAGGATGCCGTTTTTTGCGCCCATGCCGTTGCCGACCATGATCGCCACCGGTGTGGCAAGACCGAGCGCGCAGGGACATGAGATCACAAGCACGGAGATTGCCCTGGCAAGCGCCCAGGAAAGCGGCTTGCCGGCAATCAGCCAGCCGGTCATCACAATCAGGGCAATGCCGATGACAGAGGGAACGAAGATGCCGGAAACCTTGTCGGCGATTCTGGCAATCGGCGCCTTGGTGGCCGCCGCGTCGGAAACCATGTGGATAATCTGGGCAAGGGTTGTGTCCTCGCCGACTCTTGTCGCCCGGCACTTAAGATAGCCGGACTGGTTGATTGTCGCCGCGCTGACGGTATCCTCCGGTCCTTTGTCCACCGGAATGGACTCGCCGCTCAGCGCGGATTCATTGACCGCGCTGGTTCCTTCAATCACAACGCCGTCAACCGGGATATTCTCGCCGGGCCTGACAACGAAGATATCTCCTGTATTTACTTCATCAATGCCGACAGTCACTTCTTCGCCATCCCTTAACAGCACAGCTGTCTTGGGAGCGAGCTTCATCAGGCTCCTGAGCGCGTTGGTTGTTTTGCCTTTGGACATCGCCTCCAGCATTTTACCGACCGTGATGAGAGCCGGAATCATGGCGGCGGATTCGAAGTAGAGCTGATTATGATAAAGCTCCATCAGCTCCATGTTGTCCGCACCGTGTGTGATCATGCCGCACATTTCATAGAACACGAACAGACTCCAGGCAAACGAGACGCTTGAGCCAAGCGCCACCAGGGTGTCCATGTTCGGTGCGCCATGAATCAGGCTTGAGAAACCGCTGGTGAAGAACTTGCGGTTGATCACCATGACGATCAGTGCCAGCAGCATCTGTGTCAGTGCCAGTCCGAGGTGGTTGTGGGCAAAGTAGGACGGCAGCGGCCAGCCCCACATGTTGAAGCCCATCGTGATATACATCAGGGCGATCAGGAACCCGACCGACAGGATCAGTCTTCTTTTCAGCTTCGGTGTTTCCCGGTCAGCCAGGGCTTCCTCTTCCATCGCCAGTTTTTCACTGGCCGAAAGAGCCTCTTTCTTCGCCCCTTCCTTCGAAGCGCCGTAGCCGGCATTCTCCACTGCCCTGATGACAGCGGAACTGTCGGCGGTTCCTTCAACGCCCATGGAATTTGTCAGTAAGGAAACTGAGCATGATGTCACGCCCGGCACCTGGCTGACGGCTTTTTCAACCCTGGCCTGGCAGGCGGCACAGCTCATTCCTGTCACAACATATTTCTCCATAAATCCTTCTTTCGTTATTTCATCAGCTTCTGCAGGACGCCGACCAGCTCATCAATGGTCTCGTCCTTCCCTTCGCGGATATCTTCCGCGACACAGGAGCGGATATGGCAGGCCAGCAGTTCCTTGTTGAAACTGTTGAGGGCGCTGGTGATGGCGGATACCTGGATCAGGATATCAGGGCAGTACAGATCATCCTCAACCATCTTTTCAATGCCGCGGATCTGTCCTTCCGCTTTCTTTAATCTGTTGAGAAGCTTTTTCTTTTCTTCTTCAGTTCTCGCTTTATGCTTTCCCGAACAATGGGGACACTTTTCCATTTCTTCCATAACAATGTTAGATACCCCCTGGGGGTATTTCTCTTTCCGTTATGAATATATACCCCCGTAGGGTATATGTCAACTGACACACTTAAAAAAAACAGGATCTTTTCAGACCCTGCGGTTCAGATCGGAAGCCTTGAAATTGTAGACAGGTCTGATGATCTCAAGGATCTCCACCGTTTCCTCCACATTTTCAATGATGGATCCTGAATCCTTATAGGCAAAGGGAGCTTCGTCAATGGTTGACTCATCGACCGTCGTGCTGTAGATGCCGTCCATTGTCCTCCGGAAGTCTTCCATATTCAATTCCCTCTTCGCGGCGGAACGGGACATCTTCCGGCCGGCGCCATGGGGACCGGATTCATTCCAGTCCGGATTTCCCCTGCCGGTGCCGATGATACAGCCGTCGCGCATATTCAGCGGAATGATCAGCTTCTCACCTTTCTTCGCCGAGATGGATCCTTTTCTCAGGATCCTGGCTTCCGTATCGATGTAATTGTGGATGGTATGGAAGAATTCCATGTCTTTCAGTTTCCAGCCGTAAGCGGACAGAATCCGTTCCGCCATGGTTTCCCTGTTCTTCTTCGCGTAGCGGTTGACGATGGCACAGTCAAAGAGATAATCATCCAGGTCATTTCCTTCAATGACAGCCAGGTCTTTGTTCTGCACTTCCAGAATCGCTTTCTGTTTTTCAGAGAGTTCCTTCAGGGCATCCGGAATTTCAGAGGTCCTGCCTTCTCTCTTCAGCTCTTCAATCAGCTCTTTTCTTTCCTGCTCATTGCGGATCCGGCCGCCTTTGAGCTGGTCCTGTGCCTTCTGCATATAATACTCACAGACCGTCTTGCCGAGATTCCTTGAGCCGGAATGGATGATCAGCCATAAGGAACCGTCTTCCGCCTGATCAAGCTCAATGAAATGGTTGCCGCCGCCAAGGGTGCCGATGGAGCACAGGAAATACGTCTGATTGGATTTCAGGCTTTTCCAGCATTTCAGTTCAGAAAGCTCACTGAAAGAAGCCACAGGTTTCGGGTGGACATTGTTGCCGGCGGGCACCCTGTCGTGAACAGTCCGGTCAAACAATTCAAAATCGATTTCCCGCACAGGCATCTTTACCGCCAGCATGCCGCAGCTGATATCCACACCCACAAGATTCGGGCATACTTTGTCCCTGATGTGCATGGTTGTGCCGATGGTGCAGCCCTTGCCGGCATGGACATCCGGCATAAAGCGGGGATGGGAATCCTTCGCGAAGGGCTGGTTCAGCAGTTCCGTGATCTGGGCAATGGCTTCCTCCTCCACATCATCCGTGAAGATTTTTGCCTCTGCGTATTTTCCTTTGATTTCCATCATAATGAATACCTCCTGAAAAGGTAAGAAACGGGCGGTGTCTGAAATACAGCACCGCCCCCTGAATCCATGTGTTTTGAAAGATGCCCTCTGCTCAGACAGTTTCAATACCGGTATGACGCTCCCGCTTGCGGATTGAGCAGGCCGCTGTCAGAGCAACGAGCAGCAGCATCTGCATTCCCAGGAACAGCCAGAAGTTGATTGTGTATGTACCGGTAACATCATAAAGGGAACCGACCATAGCGGAAGCGACAGCGTTGGAAACACCGCCGACAAAACTCAGGATCGGATAAACGGTGGAATAATGATCCATGCCGAAGAGATAGCCCGCCACAATCGCAATGCCGACCGCGGAAATGGAATATGTGAAGGCATACATGCCGGCGCCGGCGTAAAGTGCCAGTGAGTTGCGGAAGAACAGCAGGATCAGAATTGCCGCGATATTGACAAAGCTCATGATCACAACGGACTTATAGGCGCCATATTTATCTGACATGACGCCGAACAGCAGCTTGGAGGCGATGTTGCAGGCCATGGATACAGACAGCATCAGAGCGCCGACTTCCGCCGCGAAGCCGATTGAGGTGGCATAGCCCGGGAAGTGCTGGGGCATGGCCGCCACAGAGTTTGTGCAGATCGTAACAATGATGGCGAGAATGAATTTCGGGTTGGCAAAATTGAAGACAGCTCTTGTCGGTTCAAGCTTGAGAACCTGGCCTTCTTCTTTCGCCTTCATGAATTCCTCGTAACCGTAAGGCTTCACGCCCGCCTTTTCCGGCCGGATGCTCAGCGGGAAAAGAATCGCAGGCAGACAGAAAATCAGAATTGAAACCGCGACTGCGACATAGCCGGTCCGCCAGCCGGAGGAAGCGATGATTTTTGTATAGAACGGTGAAAGGATGACGCCCGGCACGCCGGAAAAAGCCATGACAATGGACGTGATCAGGCCATGCTTCGCCAGGAACCAGTAATTCAGTATCATCGTGATTGTCACAAAGCTGATCAGGCCGTCACCGATGCCGCGGATGACACTCAGCGCATATACCTGCCAGATCGCGTTGCATACAGAAAGCGCCAGCGTTGTGCCGACAAGCAATGCGGCAGAGACAATAATAACAATTTTCAGATTGCCTTCTTTCAGAATCCTCGGCGCGAGAATACCGGCAATTGACGCGGTAATGGACATGATTGTCAAAGACAGCGCCACACTGCCGCGGCCTACTCCCAGGCCTTCCGCCATCGGAGCGAAGAAGACACCGGCTGTATTGATAGCAACACCGACCACAGCTGCCGCCAGGCCGCACATCGCAATCAGAACCATGATATGTCTGCTTTTCATAAATAACGTACTCCCCTTTTGTTATTTCGAACTGATTTCATTGTACCTTTTTCAGACGGCTTTGTGTATTCCGGCACCGCACAATATAATAATGCCGGAGGAACGTTTGTATGAAATTAGCTGAAGCGCTTCAGGAAAGAGCTGACAACAGCCGCAGAATTGAGCAGCTGAAGGTACGCCTGACTGACAATGCCCTGATCCAGGAAGGCGACCAGCCGGCTGAGGATCCGCAGGAACTGCTGAAAGAATTAAATAAATGCATAAAGGACCAGACGAAACTGATCGCCGCCATCAACCTGGCCAATGCCAGTGTGAAGGCAGGTGACAAGACGCTGACGGAAATGCTGGCGGAACGGGATATGCTGACCGTCCAGATTGACGCCTACAGGTCTCTTATTTCAGAAGCCAGCACCTCTTATCAGAGAGCCAGGAATTCTGAAATCAGAATCATCAGCTCGGTCAATGTCAGAGAGCTCACCAAAAAAGCTGACCAGCTTTCAAAACAGCTGCGCCAGCTTGAAAACAAAATCCAGGAGACAAACTGGACAACCGAGATTTAAAACAGAGCAGGTAGTCATCAGCGGGGTGAACGAGATCTCAGCGGCTGAGAATGAGTCCGCACTCAGGCGCACCGCGGACAGGTGCATTGTTTATCGTAATGTCCCGAAAACGCATAAGCGCAGTCTGAACAATTCACACTTATCACCATATCGTTGACCGCTTCTGACGAGGGCGGGCACGGGGTCTCTGAACGAAAACAGGCAGGATTTTTCCTGTCTGTTTTTGCTTTATTCAGCTTTCATGATTTTTGCCAGCAGCTGTGCACTGTAATCACGGCCGAAGACGTCGGTGTTAAGGGCAATATCGTATGTTTTCAGATCGCCCCATTGTGTATCGCTGTGCGCTTTGTGCCAGTTGATGCGGATGTTGTCCTCTTCGTGGATTCCCCGGATGACATCCTCATCTTTTTCTGTGTCTTTGTATAATACAGATACTCTTGCCTTGACGATCTTGGCTTTCAGGTCGGTGGCATATGTCATGGCGCTGACGCAGGTGTAGCCTTTGGCCAGTACTTCTTCCTTTGCGATTCTGTCATGGAT
>JAUNJW010000324.1 GCA_030533035.1 Erysipelotrichaceae bacterium | reverse complement strand
TCATTCATAGGGGGCGGACCTCTGTCAGAAACATTATACTTTGCAGGCGGAGGATTTATATACAGCAGGCTCAAAAGAATGACAAAAAGCAGTATCACATGCATGATAACTGCTTTCCTTTGCTCATTGATCTGTTTCTTTCGCAAAACCAGTTTTACAGGAGCTCATGATACGTGATCACGGCTTTCGCGTCTGCCGGGAAAACTTCGCCGCGGCGGAACACCTGCCTGCCGTTGACACTGACGGTGAAAACAGTGTTCCTGGCTTTGTCAAATTCATCCGTGATATCTTTCATCGGTTCAAATGAAATGTCTGTAAACCCTGCCGCTGTCAGTTCTTCTTCAGCTTCCGTCTTTGTCTTTCCGGCATACCAGCTGTTGGGATGCGCCATGCGGATTCCGGCAGAACGGGATGCAGATTCCTTTGTGTTGGGCCTGTAATACCTTACCTCAATGACTGTGTCCCTTGCCACCCAGTCAGATTCCTTCCAGTCCGGCTGAGCCACTGAAATACCGGTCACAGAGCGTTCCCTGTCAAAGAGATTCCTCTCGCCTGAAGGAACGGCCGTGACATTTGTGAAGCCGAGTTCCTCCAGCTGCTTTGTGACAGTGATGACATCCTTTCCGTTAAAGGATTTCTCATTCCAGGAAACCGGCAGGCTGTCGGGCTGGATCCCCTTCTGATACTGGCTGAAGTACTCCTTCGCGTGCCGGTAATTTTCTGTCTGCGTCCATTCGCGGCACTCCAGTGCCCTGACCGCGTTGATCGGATGGGTTGCCTGGGAGAAGCGCATGAATTCAAGCGTTTTGTTGTATTTGCTGTCGGAAACAAGTTTTCTGTACTCTTCCGCCTGTTCCATGAATGCTTCAACATTCATTTTTGAAGCGATCTTTTTATCACCGCCGGCAAAGCGCATGCACATCTCGATCAGATGATCCGGCGAACCGTCGCATAATACAGCGGCTCTGTCCGCGGACAGTTCACTGCATCTCATCCAGTGATGGAAGGCTGACATGATCGGATAAATGGCAATCGCGCCAAGCGGCACCAGGGTCAGGGCGCCTGACAGAACCCATGTGCCCATGGTTCTGTAAAGCACATGATGACAGACGATATGACCGCACTCATGGGCCAGAACCGTCGGCAGAAGTTCCTCCGGCATGATATCAAGAAGACCGGAAGTGATGACGATAAAAGGTCTTGTTTCACCGGATGTATAGGCATTGGGAACCACATCCAGTTTGAGGAAAAGATCCGGTTTTTCAATTCCCAGCTTGGCACAGACATCTTTGAGCATCTGATCATACTTCGGGAACTGCTTTTCCGAGATTCTGACATAGGATGCCATATTTTCGATATACATGGCTTTTTCACTCCAGCTGCTCAGGAAAGCCTTCATGACCTGCGAGAAACCGGGGATTGCCTGCAGGGCTTCCATCGCCGCCCTGTCAGTTTCATGTACAAATACATTCTGATTCAGTTTCATAGACAATTTCTCCATGCCTATATATTAGACCGTATTGCGCAAAGAAAGGTCAAACCTTAAACTCCATGCTCACCAGGGATCCTCGTTTTTCTCACTTTCCTGTTCATTGCGCTCCATCTGCCTGCCGCATTCTTCGCTTAGATACGGATATACACAGGCTATTTTTTCAAGAACTGCCCGGCGGTAAAGAGGATAGGCAAACGAGATTCCGGTCTTCCCTTTGGCAGAATAGAGAAACGAGTCATATTTCGTCAGCCGGTGGCGGATGTAATTGACCGCCCAGCGCTGTACGGTTCTGCTGTCGGCACCGGAAGCCGTCTTTTCGTACTGACCGGTCATGTCATACCAGTCCTGTTTTGCCCGGATGGCTCTTTCAGCTACTTCCTCATAATCCATTTCCTTCACCTCAATCTCTTCGATTGCCCTGGCAAGGATTGTCTTCATCTTTTCATTTTTTGTCCGGATGGCAGCCTCCGCACGTTTCTGATACACTTTCCGTTTTTCAAGATGGTCGATGAATTCCTGATTTTTCTCCGCCACAATAACATCCTTTTCTTTCCAGAGATACATGTTCATCCGGCTGTAATGAGGATTTCTGCATTTCTTCGGCGGCGGCAGGAATTCGCGGATCAGTTCTTCTGACCATCCTCTTGCCTTCAGAGTTGATTTTGTCAGATATCTGTCTTTTTCAAATTGTTCCATTCCGAAACCTCCTGCCTTCTTTATTGGCGGGAAGATCCGGAAATCCGCAAAAAAGGAACTGTCAGATTCCGTTTTAACAGTTCCTTTTTGTGTTATTCAGTTTCAAACTGCGGCCGCCAGGAAGCGAATCCTGCAAGCTGCTCATCGGA
>JAUNJW010000101.1 GCA_030533035.1 Erysipelotrichaceae bacterium | reverse complement strand
CTGTTCAGATTCACCGCAATGCAGTTTACCCTGGTGCCGGCCTCGACAATGTAGGCGGACGGTTCCCCGGAAGCGAATTCCACATCTCCGAGAACCGTAAAGCTTTCTCCTTCGGCGAGCAGTGCCATGGTTCCGCTGTCCCGGATGTTGTATACACGGATCACGCCGGACACTGTAAAAAGCAGATAATCCAGAGGATCAAGCAGATTATTGATGACCTCGCCTTTTGAAAACTCATACAGTTCAAATTCAATCTGATCCGGTTTCATAAACAGGCTTTTGATTCTGTATTGGTTCAGACAGGATTCTTTTCTTTTTTCACTTTTTATTTTTTTCATAAATATGGTGACATATGTCACCATTAATTATAAATGAAAACCGTAAAATGTTTCCTGTGAGGTGATCTCAATGAACAACGAAATTTTCGAAACAATGCCTGTTCCAAAGGCATATATCAAACTCGCCCTTCCGGTAATGCTGAGCAGTGTGCTCATGCTTGTATACAATATGGCCGACACATACTTCATCGCGGCCACGGGAAACACTGACATCATCGCTGCCGTTTCCTTATGCGCACCGGTGTTTACCTTCCTGATCGCGATCGGCGATATCCTCGGCCTGGGCGGAAGCTCCTTTATCTCACGTCTGCTGGGTTCAAAAAAGAATGAAGACGCAAAGCGCGTTTCCATTTTCTGCCTCTGCGGTTCCATCGTGCTCGGTCTGGTCATCACACTGGTGCTGATGATGGCAAAAACACCCATTCTGAAACTGCTCGGCGCAACTCAGAACACCGCCGGTTTCGCCTCTGACTATTACACATGGATCGCCCTCGGCGCTTCCGTGATCATTTTCTCACTGGTGCCGACAAACCTGCTGAGAACAGAAGGCCTGGCTTCGCTGGCAATGGTCGGATCCATGCTCGGATCCATCGTCAATATCATCCTTGATCCCATCTTCATCAGCGTTCTCGGCATGGGCGCTGCCGGCGCCGCCATCGCGACGGTCATCGGCAATATCTTCGCGGATATCTATTACATCTATGTCATTGTCCGCCATTCGAAGTGTCTTTCCATCGATCCGAGAGGATTCCGCATCACCGGCCATGAGACAAAAGAGGTCCTGCGCATCGGCATTCCTTCTTCTGTCACCAACATCATGCAGAGCATCGGCGTGATTCTGCTGAACAACTTCCTGCTGCCCTACGGCAACGAGACAATCGCGGCGATGGGAATTGTCTCCAAGATCACGATGATCGTCATCATGATCATGGTCTCCTTCTCCTTCGGCGGCCAGCCCCTGTACGGCTATCTCTATGGCGCAAACAACAAGGCACGCTTCCGTGAGGTCATGCGCTTTGCCTACATGCTGGTATGCGGCCTTGGCCTGGCAATTTCGTGCGTACTGTTTGCGGCAGCGCCGGTACTGGTCAGACTCTTCATCCAGGAGCCTTCCTTCGTCGCGCTGGCTTCCTCAATGTTAAGAATTATCCTCTTCGGTATGCCGTTTATCGGTTTCACCATGGTGACCACCTGCATCTTCCAGTCCACCGGAAAAGCTTCCGGCGCCCTGGCATTAAGTGCCGGCAGACAGGGTTATATCTACGCGGCTGTGCTGTTTGTCCTGTCTTCCCTGTTCGGCTATAACGGCGTTGTGGCGTCCCAGCCGGCAGCAGACGCGCTGACAGCTGTCCTGGCCTTTGTTCTGATGAAAAAGATCCTGAGCGGCTTTCTTGAATCCCGACAAAAAAACACGGAGCGTTGAGCTTCGTGCTTTTTTTGCGGTTATGCAGATTCCCCCGGAACTGCCTGTTTTGACAGGTACAATCCATATTTTGATTGTAAACACATTTTACTGCAGAAAACCGGCCATATACTATCCTCTAAGGTGTATGCAAAATGAATATACTTTTTATGTTTCCTCAATTGTCATGGTATATTGATTTCACGGAGGACTGATATGGCTTTCAGACTGCTTTATAACAACCTGTTTCCGCTGCGCATGGTCAATCTGATCAAGAAATACACGGATACAGTCGGCAATATTCAGATCGGCAATAAAATTGCCGGCCAGCTTTCCAAACTGCAGCTGATTGATTTCTTTTTTCCTTCCCTTTTTATCCGGGAACTGCCGGCAGACAGGGAAGAAGCGGAATATGATTTTGAGACATGTTTTATCTTGGCGCCGAGAAAGCACGGCGTTCTTTCCAACTGGGGCCCGAGCAAACAGAAAATCAATGAGATCGAAGACTGCATGCTGGGAAACAGCAGAAATGAAACCACATATAAGAATTACACCGCGGCCCACAGTATGCTCAGGCGCGCGTCTGCGGATCTGCAGTCAGATGAATCCGCTTTTGATGTCCTGATTTCAAATCTGCGGAGCATTTATAACCGCATGGATGAAAACCAGAAACAGGAATACAGCCATTTCATGAAAGAACTTCTTGAACACAGCCGCGAAGATGAGAAAATGCGTTTCTGCACCGCCTCCCGGATGGACGGTTTCTCATTTGAAAAAAGTCTGTATGAAAGACTTCTAGAAGACACTGAAAAACTGTTTGCCGCCCAGGAGTACGCTTCCTGTTTCGCCTGGCTCTGCATAGGTTCCGTTTTCGGCAACTACAGCAGGCAGCTCATGAATAAATACTTTGACGGATATGCACTGAAGGCTGGTGTACATTCCGATCCCCAGTCCCCTTCACTGATCTCTTCCCCTTCCGTGATCGCAAAACCAGGTTTCTGCGGACGCGACAGGGAACTCAGAAAAATCGATGATCTGTTTGAAGCCGGCAACAGAGTGGTTTTTCTCAGCGGCATCGGCGGCATCGGCAAAACCGAGATTGCGAAACAGTACACGGCCATTTCAAGAAAAAAATACGATGTGATTGTCTACGCGGTTTATGACCGCAGCATAAAAGAGCTGGTCATCGCGGATATTCCGTTTGAGACAGTACCCGCCATCCCGCGGCTGATGAATGACAGCGTCCGCGAAAGTGACGATGATTATTTCAGAAGAAAACTCAGTCTCATAAAAAGAACCTCTGATGAAAGAACCCTGATTATTCTGGATAATTTCAACACTGAAAAAGATGAAAACCTCAATGAATTCCTGTCCGGAAGATACCGTGTTCTTATCACCACCCAGTATGATTACTCGAAAGAATTCGCGGCTGTCAAAGTTCAGGAAATCAATGATATGGAATCCCTGGTCAATATCTTCATGAACCATTACCAGGGCTATGCCGTGGAGCGCAATGACCCGGACCTGATCCGTCTGTTTCAGGCTGTCAGCTGCCACACATATACAGTGGTCCTTCTTGCGCATCACATGGAAAACAGCGGCCAGACCGCCGCGCAGATGCTCGGGGAACTGCAGCAGAAAGGCATCGTCTCACTGAACGACAATATCAGTGTCAGGGAAGGTGACGGCGACATTGCCTGGCAGAATCTGGCCCGTATGTTCAGTATTTCCGAGTTTTCAGATGAGGAACGCAAAATCCTTCAGCTGCTGTCGCTGATCTCGTCAGGTGCCGTCCCGGCTATGGAGTTTATGAGATGGGCAGACCTTCCCTCCACCAAAAACATCCTGGCCCTGGAAAGACGGGGCTGGATCATGCGCTCGGAAGGAGGCATTCTTCTGCACCCGGTTGTCCACAGTGTAGTTCAGACCTGTCTTGATCCGGTTGAAACGGAAATCAAATCATTCCTGGATCATTTCGCGGAATTCATTTCCGAAAAGAACTCATGGCATTTCACAAAGCTGCAGAAAGAACAGGCCAGCATGATCTGCCGCAATATCATGAAATCATTTGAAACAATCAACGAAGACACTGTGGAATTCTATGAAGCCGCCGCGTCGCTGTACGGGTATTCCGGCGACCCGGAACGGGCTGTTGAGCTCGGTAAAATGCTGTACGAATACAACTGCCAGCGAGATGGCATGTATTCATTCAGAACAGGCCGGGCAGCCTACAGAATCGGCTGGGTCTATCTTTTCAACCCGCAGATGGATCGTTCACTGGATTACGCGCTTGAGTGGCTGCTGAGGACAAATGAGATTTTTGAGCATATTCCGAAAGAAACAGTTGATGAGCAGGCGGTATACTGCGGTGTGCTGGAAAACATTTCCAAAGCATATTCCATGCGGTTTGACGTCACCGGCGCCAAGCGGGATATTTCCGAAGCGCTCCGCTATGCAAAGAAAGCCGTCAGCCTGAGCCGGGTCTGGCTGCAGGATTATATGGTGACAAAACGGAGTCCGGCCGGAAATCTTCTGCGTCTGGCAGATGTGGATATGGTTCTTATGGAATATGAGCAGGCAGAAGAGCTCATCGATGAGGCATATGAGATCCTGACCGCCATGTACGGCACGGCCGACCCGGACGTCCTCAGGGCGTCCAGCCGGAAAGCAAAGGTTCTCTTTCATCTCGGCAGATATAAGCAGGCGCTGGAGGAAACAGAAAAGAATCTTGTTTCCTACCGCAGGTTTTACGGACTGGACAACCCTTCCCTGTTTGACCAGATGATTCTGAAAATCAGATGCTGCAGAAAACTCGGGCTGACCGAAGCCGCGGAACAGACTGAAAAAGAGGCTCTTGAGACCGGTATTAAAATTTACCTGCCTGATTCCCGGAAACTGCGGGCACTTAAAGCAGGAATCATCGAAGAACTGTAATCGTCATTTCTGACAAAAATCATGAAAGGCTGCAAATCTCTGCAGCCTTTTTTTGTCATATTTGTCCGCCGGGTTTCAGAAGCCGAGGCTGTCATTGACAAGAATCACGTGGATTCTGTCTTTATGTCTTGAGAAGCGTGTAATCAGGAACTGGCAGCAGATGGTGTCCGGGGACTTGCAGTTGGCGCAGGCACCGGTTTTGACACAGGGATTATTGCCGCCGAAGCGCTGGTTGTTGATGGGGGCAGCGACATTGCGGGCACGCTTCATGGCGCCGTCAACGTCATTGCACACCTTGTTCATACCGACGATGAACAGGACTTTCTTCGGCCCGTAGGCAATCGCGGAAACACGGTTGGCATTGCCGTCATTATTGGCGAGCTCAACGTCTTCCGTCATGGCGTTGCAGCTGGCGAGGAAGAAATCAGCGTCATAAGCCGCCAGCATGGCAGCCCTGCGGTCCTGCGCTTCTTCACGGTCGATGTAATTGTAGTTTCCTTCCTTAAGGGCTTTGACCAGACCGATTTCAGCCACAGACATGCCGCCTCCCATGGTGGCTGTACTTCCTTCCGGAATCAGGGAAAGGGCAATCTTCAGGGCTTCCTCTTTGTCTTGTGCGTAGTAACCTGTCATATTCCGGGTCCCGAGACCCTTGATGACTTTCTGGGCAAGAAGTTCATTGCGTTTTACGATATTGGCATCCATTTCAGTCATTCTCCTTAACTGAGATCATTATTCCACATATGTGATAAGAATTCCAAAGACATACTTTACTTCATTCAAATTCAAGAATCGGAAAACTGTTTCCAAATCCGTCAATAAGCGGAAGACATGACTTTGTTCTGTACCATATAACGTTCTATAATATTTCTGCATGAAATACTTTTGGACGCACAAGGACAATATCCCGGAAGGACTGGGATACGGGCAGTTTACACTCAAGCACTTCCTCTGGCTGGCCGTTTCGGCTGTGTTTGTGACTGCTTATGTTTTCCTTTACAGGCAGGCAGATCCGGCGGGAAAACTGTTCATTTTAAGAGCGGCGGCGGGATCGCTGATTTTCATTGATATCATCAAAATGATTCTCATATGGTTTTCGGATGTTGATTTTTTCGAATATCTGCCTTTGGAAATATGCAGTTTTGCGGCTTACAGCACTGTATGCGACTCCATCTGGATCGGAAACACGTTTTTCCCGCAGATGCTGGTAACCCTTTTCCTGCCGGCGGCCATCATGGCGGTTTTCTTTCCGACAACGTCAACGCTTCCGGCAATAAACTTCTACTCGATCCACCAGTTCCTGTACCATGACCTGATCATCGCCTATGTGACCGCGCGTTTTGTCTGCGGGGAGATCCCGCTGACATACGCCGGTGTATGGCTGTCCATCATGAAGATTATTATTCTGGCGGCTGTCATCTATGCGATTGACACGGTATTTGACAGGAACTTCATGTTTCTGCGGGACACTTATGGAAACCCGCTGCTGGAGGCGATCCGGAAAGTCACAGGAGACGGCATTGCCTATACAGGAGGACTCGTCTGCTTCTGCATCGCTGTACTTCATGTCTTCTATGTCCTTTTCAAATGCATCGCGCTGCTGTTCCTGAGCTGACCTTCCTCTGTACTGAATCAAAAAATATCAAAGGATGCAGTTGTCATTGATAACCGCATCCTTTTAGTTTTTCCTGCAGAAGAAACTCATCCGTTTCTTCATTCATCGTAATCAGAACAGGCTTTCATATCCTCATAGAATGAGAATGGCACAAAGAGATTTCCTCTTCCCTTTCCCAGCTCAATCCACGGCTTGGCCGCTCCGTGATAATCTGAGCCGCCGCTCTGCTTCAAAGAAAACTCTTCAGCCAGCGAAACAGCTGTCTTTTTCATTTCAGGAGTGAACTCAGTGTATTCTGTTTCCATTGCGTCGAGTCCTGCTTCCTTCATTTCCGGCAGAAATTCTCTCAATTCCTCCGGTGTCAGATTGAGCAGCGGATGTGCGACGATGGCGGTGGCGCCCCAGGTCTTGATGAACCGCACGGCAGCGGCCGATGTAATTCTCTTCGCCGGGACATAGAAGCCGTTTCCTTCCTTGAGAAGAGTATTGAAAGCAGCGGTAGTTGTCTCAACATACCCCTTCTTCATCAGGACACGGGCGACATGGGAACGGTTGAACAAATCATTCCCGGCCAGGTCCGCAACTTCTTCAAAGGTGATTTCATAGCCGGCTTCACTGAGCTTTTTGATGAGCTTTTCATTGGAGTTGATCTTGGCAAGATTGGCGAGTTCAAGGAAGTCATCAACTTCCTTCCAGTTTTCCTCGCGGAAGAAGAGTCCGACAATGTGGACCTCTTTCTTATGCCACTCGGTCGTGAACTCACAGCCCGGCACCGTAATTACCGTACTGTTCTTTCCCGCCTCCATGAATTCCTTCAGGCCGTCCGTGGTGTTGTGATCGGTCAGAGCCAGCGCCGAAAGACCCAGCTTTTCTGCCAGAGCGACAAGCTCAGCAGGTTTCAGGGTGCCGTCGGAACATGTTGAATGTGAATGAAGGTCACAGCGCTTTTCCATATTCTCTATCCTACTATATTCTGCCCG
>JAUNJW010000100.1 GCA_030533035.1 Erysipelotrichaceae bacterium | reverse complement strand
GTCGAGGATGGAGGCGTCATCTTTCAGTTCAATTTCTTCATTAATGTTTCATATCCCCTCTGGAAAACCAGATGACATCATTTTCGTCAATCGTAAAGACCAGTGTGTGCAGACGGGCAAGGTCAAGCACCGCCAGGAATGTCGCGATGAACATCTGGGTGTCCTCACAGTCATCCAGAAGCTGTTCAAAGCGGAACACGGACGGCAGTCTGTCAAGCTTTGCCCTGACTTCCAGTTCGCGGTCTTCCATCGAGATTTCACGGGCGGTGAATCTGGTTTCAATCGGTCTGGTCAGCTGGACCCGCATCATGCAGCGGCGCATGGCCTTCATCAGCTCATACGGGCTGCCGCTGTAGCGGAAGTCGTCATCCGGCTTCATCCACTGTTCCGTTTCAGAGGACAGCGGACGGCCCATGAGTTTCTGGCGTGACTCATACATGTGCTGCAGATCGGCGGATGCTTCCTTGTACTGCTGGTATTCAATCAGCCTTCTGACAAGTCTCTGTTTGAGATCCTCACCGTCCTCGCCTTCCGGTTCCTCAGCAGTGCTGCCGGGAAGCAGACGCTTGCTTTTATATTCGATCAGCGTGGCCAGCTCAGCCAGATATTCACCGGCAATCTCCAGGTGCATGGTTTCCATCCCTGCGAGATAGGCAATGTACTGATCGGTCAGTATATTCATATCGAGATCCATGAGATCGAGCTCCTTCTCCCTGATCAGGTGCAGCATCAGATCGAGGGGGCCGTCAAACCGGTCTGTCGTCACTTTGAATTCGTCCATAGCCATTAACAGAAAGATTATAGCAAAAATCCGCTTCTGAAACTACAGTTTCATCGGCGGATCATTATGCTTACTTGGCGACGATATTGACGATGCGGTTGACGATGGCAATGACCTTGCGGATCTGCTTTCCGGCAATGAAATTCTGCACGGATTCCAGGGCGAGAGCCTGCTTTTCAAGTTCTTCCTGCGGAGTGTCCATGGCGACTGACAGCTTGCCGCGGACCTTGCCGTTGACCTGGACTGCGATTTCAACCATTCTCTTTTCGAGCGCCTCCTCACTGTAGGAAGGCCATGCCTCATAGGCGATGGTGTCAGCGCCGGTGTAGTGCTGGTAGATTTCCTCACAGACATGCGGCGCGATCGGGCTGAGAATCTTGATGAAGCTGACGATCATGTCACGGTTCACCTTTTCAGCTTTGTAGCACTCATTGATGAAGATCATCATCTGGCTGATCGCGGTGTTGAAATTCAATGTGTCGATGTCTTCCGTCACCTTCTTGACGGTGTAATTGAAGACATAGTCGAGTTCCGGCGTCGGTTCTTCCGTGATCTTTTCCGGCATCTCCATGCACAGACGCCAGACCCTGTCGATCCACTTTCTCGCGCCTTCGACACCCTGTTCGCTCCATGGCTTGGACGCTTCCAGAGGTCCCATGAACATTTCGTACAGACGCAGTGTGTCAGCGCCGTAGACGTCGACGATGACATTCGGGTCAACGATGAATTCAGGATATCTCTTGCCCATCTTGATGCCGTTGGCGCCAAGAATCATGCCCTGGTGGACAAGCTTTGCGAACGGTTCTTTGACCGGAACGATGCCCTTGTCATACAGGTAGTTGTTCCACATGCGGCTGTAAAGCAGATGGCCGACCGCGTGTTCGGGACCGCCGACATAGAGGTCAACCGGCAGCCAGTGCTTCAGCAGCTCAGGATCGGCGATGGCATTGTCGTTATGGGGATCAATATAGCGCAGGAAATACCATGAGGAGCCGGCGGAACCGGGCATTGTGCTGGTTTCCCTTCTGCCCTTCTTTCCGTCAATCTCGACATTGACCCAGTCAGCGGCCTTTTCAAGCGGTGAAGCGCCGCTGGCGGAAGGCTTGTAGTCGTCGAGCTCCGGCAGGATCAGCGGCAGCTGTTCCAGCGGCAGGGCGATCAGGTTTTCATCTTCGAGATGGACAACCGGGATCGGCTCGCCCCAGTAGCGCTGTCTGGCGAAGATCCATTCACGGATTCTGTAATTGATCTTCTTCTCACCGAGGCCCTTTTCTGTCAGCCAGTCGGTCATGGCATTGATGGCGTCTTCCTTGTTCATGCCGTCGAGGAAACCGGAATTGATGTGGGTGCCGTCCTGTGTCCAGGCTTCTTCCTCGATGTTGCCGCCCTCAAGAACCTGGATGATCTCGAGGCCGAACTTTTTCGCGAATTCATAGTCACGGGTGTCATGGGCAGGAACCGCCATGATGGCACCGGTGCCGTATGTGGAAAGGACATAGTCGGAAATCCAGATCGGGATCTTCTTTCCGTTGACCGGGTTGATGGCGTAGGCGCCGGTGAAGACACCGGTCTTGTCCTTGTTCAGTTCTGTTCTTTCCAGGTCGGATTTTGTGGAACAGATTCTGACATATTCATCCACAGCCGCCTTCTGTTCAGGGGTTGTGATCTTTTCGACCAGTCTGTGCTCAGGCGCGAGTACGCAGTATGTGGCGCCGAAGAGTGTATCGCATCTGGTTGTGAAAACCGTGAAGGAATCATCATGGCCGTCCACATCGAAACGGACATGGGCGCCGACGGACTTGCCGATCCAGTTCCTCTGCATTTCCTTTGTGCTTTCAGGCCAGTCGATGGTCTCAAGGCCTTCCAGCAGTCTTTCCGCATAGGCGACAATGTCGATGACCCACTGCTTCATGTTCTTTCTGACTACCGGGAAGCCGCCTCTTTCGCTCTTGCCGTCGATGACTTCGTCGTTGGCCAGAACGGTTCCGAGTTCCTCGCACCAGTTGACCGGCATGTCAACGCACTTTGCCAGGCCGTCATTGAAAAGCAGTGTGAAGATGTACTGTGTCCACTTATAGAAAGAAGGATCGCAGGTGGAGACTTCCCTGTCCCAGTCATAGGAGAAACCGATGTTCTTCAGCTGCTTTGTGAAGATTTCGATATTGTCCTTTGTAAACTTGTCGGGATGATTGCCGGTATTGATCGCATACTGCTCCGCCGGCAGACCGAATGAGTCAAATCCCATCGGGTGCAGGACATTGTATCCTTCCATTCTCTTTTTGCGTGAAACAATATCCGTTGCCGTATATCCTTCCGGATGTCCGACATGGAGTCCGGCTCCGCTGGGATACGGGAACATGTCAAGCGCGTAGAATTTGGGTTTTGAGAAATCCCATGCGTCTGTCCTGAATGTCTTGTTTTCTTCCCAGTAGCGGCGCCATTTTTCTTCTGTTTGTCTGTGATTGTAAGCCATCGTCTTTGCCCTCCGAAATTAAAAACGTCCTTGCTCTAAGGACGTTGTAAAACGCGGTACCACCTTAGTTCACTTGCGTGCACTCTTTACCGGCCTGTATCGCTGCCGCTGCGGCTGCTCCAAAGGTGAGTTCGCATACTCGGACACTCCGGTTCTCAGCTGTTCACCGTCTCTCTGTGCTGTCCTGATATGTTACTGGTCTTTTTCCACACAGCAGAGTTATGATAGCAGTTATTCGCGGACAATTCAATTGTTTGCGGTGTTCTCTCAGCCAATTAATGATCGGAAGAACGCTGTTTCCTCATCATTGCAGAGATCTGCCTGAGGTAGTCTGATATTGCAGTGGAAGACATGGGCCAGTACATTCTTTGCATCGCCATAGCGGCGGTAGACAAACTGCACCTTCAGCTCTTCCAGCTTCGGAATCACAAAGGACGGCTGCTGATTCAGGAAATCACCCGGGCAGGTCATGATGAAGACCGGCGGGAAATCCGCGTTCAGATGCTTCACCGGGCTGATCAGGTCGAATTCTTCCTTTGTTCCTCCGCCCGGCAGATAATCGCCCATCAGCATCGTTGTCATGTCCGCTTCCTGGGACGGTGTGATCAGGAACGCGCCGCAGTTGAGGGCAATTCCCCTGAACGAGAAGTTCTCCGGCACCTCAAAGCCGGTTGTTCCGGCATAGGCAGGATTTGTCAGGGCGCAGCAGAACATCGCCAGCATGTGGGCACCCGCGCTGTCGCCGACGCCGAAGATATTGTCTGTGTCAAAACCGTACTTTTCAGCGTTGGCCAGAATCCAGTCGCAGACAGCCTTTGTGTCATTGAAGGATGCCGGATATTTGTACTCAGGCGCCAGGCGGTAGGAATAATTGACGACCGCGAAGCTGCGTCTGGCAAGGGACATGCAGTAGAACTGATACACATCCTTGTCGCCGTATACCCAGGCGCCGCCGTGAACACTGAGAATGACCGGCAGCTTTCCTTCAGCCGCTTTGGGACGGTAGACATCCAGCATCTGCCATTTCGGCTCTTCTGTACCATACTGGATATCATCAAAACGCACTACATCTTCCGGGGTTGTCAGGCCGGCGTCGCGCTGGGCGTCGCCTTCGCCGAACATTTTGCGAACCATGTCACTGGTCTTGCTCATAATGATCCTCTTCTTTCTGTTTTTTTCTTTATTCTAGCATGTGCGGTTTATCGTTTGAGTGTTTTGAGATATTCCTTCTGCTCTGATGTGATGCGGAAGCTCTCCCTTGCCTTCTGGATTGTCCGGTTATGGGTCCATACAGGCAGCCTGTTCTCCTCAAGCACCCTGACGGCGCTGTCATACTGTTTAGCCAGAGCCGTCGCAAAATACCATGCCTGCATCATCTTTACGTAATACTCGTCTGAGTCTATGGCTGTGACAGCATCAAAATCCTCTTTTCTGAAATCCGCGTCCAGGAAGTGGCTCATCAGCATCCCTACCGCAAAGCGCACGGTATACGTATGATCAGAAACCAGCCATTCCGTGATTTTTTCCCGCAGCCTTTCTTTATGTTTTGCGAATACCTTCGGCTTCATCTGATCACAGGTTGCCCAGTTGTCCACATAAGGCAGAAACGCGTCTGTCTTTTCCAGGCACAGATCAATATCCCTGATCAGGGAAATGATAAAGGCATGAAGCTGGTTTTCCTCAAAGGTCTCATGCGGAAGTGAGTTCAGAAATTCTCCATATTCCCCTTCCCTGTAAATATCCGCCGCGAGTTTTCTGAGGGCAGGCGTGCGCACACCGATCATGTTCAGGCTGCGGTCCGCCGGGATCAGCGACTGCTGAAAGTCCCTGTACTGCGGATCGCACAGTTCCTGTAATCTTTCAATGATTTCTTCACGATTCATAATTATTCTCTTCTTGTTCTATAATTCGATTATACTAAGCAAAAAGGAGAATTCCCATGCACCGGCCGTTAATTGCGATGAGCGCGCGTGAAATATACCACGCGCCGTATAAAATCACAGTTTTATCCAACATTGATTCCTATACTGATTATATCCGCCTTGCCGGCGGTCTGCCCGCCACTGTCCTTGCCCATGACAAAGAGGAAGCGGAAGCGGCCGCAGCCGCTTTTGACGGTCTTCTGCTGACCGGCGGCGAAGATCTTGATCCGGCCTATTATAATCAGGAGAATACCTGTTCCTATCTTTCCTCACCGCGGATTGATGAATCTGACCTGCTGCTCTACCATGCCTTTAAAAAGGCAGGCAAGCCGATCCTGGGCATCTGCCGGGGCATCCAGGTGATTGCGGTGGCGGAAGGCATGGGCCTGATCCAGGACATTCCTTCCGAAGGAATCTACGGTCCCCATAACCAGCGGGAAGCGCATCCGCCGGTTCCCAACACGGAATTTTTCCATGACTGCATCTTCCATGAAGGAACCCGTCTTCATGAACTTTTCGGTGACCGTTATCCGGTCAATTCCTTCCATCACCAGGCGGCAGCTGCCGTGCCGGCAGGAATGAAAGAAGCCGCCCGCAGCACGGACGGCATTCTGGAAGCTTTTGAATGCGGGAATATTCTCGCTGTGCAGTGGCATCCCGAGCGGCTGAGCCATGACCGTAAGCATCTCGCCCTTGCCAGGCTGTTCATCGGCGACTGCTCAGCGGACGAGTCCTGAAAGATCTTCGACAATATACGTGGGATGAAGCGTATCGCTCATCCTGAGATCCTCAATGCCTTCGCCGTTGGTGATCAGCACGGTTTCCATGCCTCTCTGCAGAGCCGGCACGATGTCCTTTTCAAAGTCATCGCCGACAGCCAGGCAGTCTCTGGCGCTGACGCCGCTGTAGCGGACCGCCATTCTCAGCATGATGTCGCTGCCGCGTGAGAAATCCACCGAGCGTTTGCGGCTGGCATACTCAAGCATTTTCACAACCGAACCGTTGCCGATCATATCGATCCCGTCAATGCGCATTGTCCGGCGGCTGTCAGTGCTGATCAGCACGGCGCCGTTCAGCAGGAACTGCAGGGTATCCGAGTAATCCTTGTAGCTGAGATTTCTGTCCATTGCCGCAAAGAAAACATCCGGTTTCTGATTGTCGATCGTAAAGCCGCCCTGCTCAAGCGCCGCCCTGACACCCCGGCCGCCTGTATAAGCGGCTTTTTTCCATTGCGGATACTTGGCAAGGAGATAATCAACAGCAGCCATGGCGCTGGTATAGAAATCCCCTGTTTCAATGTAATGAAACCCATTCTTTTCAAACAGTTCCATCAGCTGCTCACGGGTTCTTCCGGACTGCTCGCTTATGATCACATAGGATAATCCGTTTTCAGAAAGCGCATCCATAAATTCAACCGCCCCCGGCAGCGCAGTCCCGTTGCGCACCAGGGCATCCATCTGGACCACATAATGTTTCTCAAGCATATTTGACTCCCTAATCGTATTGTATCAGAAGAAAGCGGTTGTGGTATGATAGTATCCATGAAGAAACTCAAAGAAAACCCGCTGATGCAGATTCTTCTGCTTCTGGGACTGATCGCGGCAACCATTCTGTTCATGGCTGTCGACGCCCGCTTTATCGCACCGAAGCGGATTACCCGCCGTTCGGTCACGCTGGAAAGCTTTCAGATCCCCCATCAGCTTGATAACGTATCCATCCTGTTCTTCTCTGATCTGGAATACGGAACATTCATGGATGAAAGCAGACTGGATTCACTGATTGAGACGATCAACAACGCCTCGCCTGATATTGTTCTCTTCGGCGGCGACGTGTATGACCTGCAGGCGTCTGCCGATGAAGAAACCAATGCCCTACTGAAAGAAAAGTTTGGTTCAGTCAATGCCCCGCTCGGCAAGTTCGCGGTGCTCGGCGACAATGATCACAGAAATGAGGACATGGTCAATACAGTGACCGGAATCCTGACCGGCGCCAACTTTGAAATCCTGAACAACCGCAGCATCCTGCTCCATAACAAGGACTCCCGTTCGATCACGCTTGTCGGTATGGACAACGGTCTCAACGGCATGCAGGATATCCAGGCGGCAT
>JAUNJW010000099.1 GCA_030533035.1 Erysipelotrichaceae bacterium | reverse complement strand
CCACTTTTCATAAACCGCGCAGGTGACAGGATCGCCTTCATCGATCCATCTGAACACATCCCGGCCGCCATAGATCGGCAGATTGGGATCCGGCTCTCCCTGCACCATAAATCTGGAAACCACAAACTGGGCCGGATTCATTCCTTTGGCAATGGCCACCATCATCAGCAGGCCGCTTGTGGAGCCGCCGCCTCCCGCCAGGTTATTGAATCCGTAGTCACCGGGGATCTGCAGGCAGCCGCTGATTTCGCCGGAAGCGAAGTGGGCACCCTTGCGCAGTCTGCCGTCCATAATGATGCCGCCGCCAAGACCGCTGCCGATAATGATTGCCGCCGCGTCCGATACGCCCTGCAGGGAGCCTTTCCAGGCTTCCGCGAGAACTGCCGACTTGCCGTCATTTTCAACCGCGACCGGCACATCGACCCTGTCTTTGAGAAGCTCAAAGAGATTTTTTTCGCCCATCACAGATGTGTAGGCGCCGGCGGAATAAAGATATCCTTTTTCAGAATCCATGACGCCGGGCATTGAGATGGCAATGCCGTCCACCTGCCCCTTCACCTCTTCATAAAGATCCGCGATCACCTGCACAAACGCTTCTGTGCTCTGCAGGGGCGCGGGGATTTCTCCTCTTGCCTCAATATTGGCGTCCTCATCCATCAGACAGTGCTTGACGAAAGTGCCGCCGAAATCCAGTGCGAGAAATTTCATATTCTGTTTCTTCCTTCCTGTATTCAATGATTAATTCTGTGTTTCTTCATTCATATTGTGCCACAGGCGGAACCAGAATTCTCTGATGATCTGCATATCCGGGAAAAAAAGACTTCCGGATCTCTCCGGAAGTCCTGTGTGATTCAGGTAATAATTCGGATTATGCCTTGCACTCAGCAGCGCCGAGGTCAACACCCTGGTTGAAGTTACGGGCATTTTCAAGAGTAACAGCTGCGATTGCCTGCAGAGCTTCTCTTGTGAAGAATGCCTGGTGGGAAGTCAGAACAACGTTCGGGAACATTGTCAGTCTGGCTGTAATGTCATTGACCAGGAAGTCATCGGAGTGGTCTGTGTAAACGTTGGCGTCTTCGCCTTCGTATACGTCAAGACCGACTGCGTGGAACTTGCCGGCTTTCAGGGCATCGATCAGAGCTTCTGTGTCGATCAGGCCGCCGCGGGCTGTGTTGATGAGGATTGCTGTATCCTTCATCTTGGAGATGGCGTCAGCGTCGATCATATGATATGTGCCCTTAGGACCCATGATCAGCGGAGCGTGGAGGGAAATGAGGTCTGCCTTGGCAAGCAGTTCATCCTTTTCAACATAAGTCAGCAGGCCCTGTTCAACGAGCTTCTGGTTCGGGAATGCGTCCCAGCCCAGAACTGTCATGCCGAAGCCCTTGCAGATAGCAGCCATGCACTGGCCGATCTTGCCTGTACCCATGATACCGGCAACCTTGTTGTGGAGGTCGACACCGAGGAGTCCGCTCAGAGCGAAGTTGTTGTCCTTGACCTTGTTGACAGCCTTGTGCATACGGCGGTTGCAGGTCATAGCCAGAGTGATGGCATGTTCAGCGACTGCGTAAGGTGAGTAAGCCGGAACACGTGCGACTCTGATGCCGCATTCCTTGGCAGCCTGCAGGTCAACGTTGTTGAAGCCGGCGCATCTGAGAAGGATCAGCTTGATACCGCACTCGTGCAGTTTTTCAACAGCGCTTCTCGGGCACTCGTCATTAACGAAGATACATACAGCGTCGAAGCCCTTTGCCAGGCCGGCTGTTTCAGGAGTCAGACGGGCATTGAAGTACTTGATGTCGCAGTTATATGCGCCTTCACCAACGTCACTTGCCAGTTCGCTGAAGAAAATACGGTCATAGTCTTTTGCGCCGAAGAACGCGATCTTGAGAACAGGAACTTCTTCATATCTCTTCAGTCTGCGGTCGAGTTCCTCTTTGATTGTCGACAGAGCCAGATCTTCATCGCCGCCTTCAGCGGTGATTTCGAGTACGGAGCCCTGCTGTGCGTCGAGAGCGAGGATCTGCAGAACGTTGTCGCCGTTTGCTTTCTTGTCGCCGCACTTGATGGTGATCTGTGAAGGCAGTGCT
Organism: Erysipelotrichaceae bacterium; assembly: GCA_030533035.1. Taxonomy (GTDB): domain Bacteria; phylum Bacillota_I; class Bacilli_A; order Erysipelotrichales; family Erysipelotrichaceae; genus Bulleidia. Next base: position 5,231 of record JAUNJW010000099.1, on the reverse strand, counting down.
ACACATGCCTGCGCAACGAAAGCGGCCGGACGTGCATGCATTCCGAGTGGATTGGTGATTTCGTAAGTAATTGTTTTCATTTTTCCTTCTCCTTAATGAACAATATATGGATTATATGAAACGAATCTGTACACCTAAATCATACTACAACTTAAGCCTGATTCACGAAAAATCATGACAGAAATCACCATTTTTACAGGCCGGAATTACATGCAGGCACAAGGCGCACATTTTCGCAGAATATCCCGTACAATGAAGATACAGATTTCCCGGAGAACAGTGCATATGAATGAAAAAATCAGATTCGGAATTCTTTCCGCCGCCTCCATCGTTCCCCGCTTCGTCAGAGGACTTGAACAGAGCGGCGCCGGCACAGTCACAGCCATTGCCTCACGGACAGTCGAAAAAGCGCGGCAGGCCGCGGCAGAACTGGGCATAGAACGTTTTTACGGCAGCTATGAAGAACTGCTGGCAGACAGTGAGATTGAAGCGGTCTATATTCCTCTGATTAACAGCCTGCATTACCCTTATGCCAGAAAAGCGCTGCTGGCCGGAAAGCACGTGGTCATGGAAAAACCGTTTGTCCTCCATTCTGAGGAGGCAGAAGAACTCGCTGCCCTTGCGGCCAGGAAAAACCTGTTCATCACGGAGGCGGTCAAAACGCCTTTCCTGCCGGTTTACGCGGAACTGAAAAGGATTCTGGATGAGAAAAAATACGGAAACATTCAATTCATGGAGTTCAAGCAGTCCTATACATCCGGCCCTTATGTCACCGGCTGGAACAAAAAGAAGGAAACCGGCGGCGGTGTCCTTTACGGAAACGAGGCTTATTTCTTCCATATGGCTGAATTCCTGGCCGGAAAGTTTGTTTCCGTCACAGGATCCGCGACGTTCGGACAGGAAGTGGAAGACCAGTGCTCGCTCTGCGGCGTTACGGAAAACAATGTCCTGGCCACCCTGGCCGTCTCCACAAAAACGCTTTTCAGAAACGGCCTTGTCATATATCTGGATGACGCCAGGATTGAAATCCCGGATTACTGGAAGGCATCGGAGGTGTCTGTTTATCAGGGAAATGAACTGAAGGAACATCTCAGCTTCCCCTGTCAGTATGAATTCCGGTATGAACTGGCCCACTACTGCCAGTGCATCCACGAAGGAAAAACAGGCAGTCCCGTGACGCCTGTCTCAAATTCCGCGCGATATATAGAATGGTGTGAAAAACTCTACCGTTCCTGGGAGAAGTGAAGACTCAGAGTCCTTCACTTTTTTCTTTAATGATCCGGATGAGGTCAGCCACGCCGGCGCAGATGATCTTTGCCTTTGCCCGCGCTTCCTCAACCCCGGTTTCAATGCAGGCGCCATGGAGGCAATACTCGATCATCGGGATATCATTGTCCGCGTCGCCCAGCGTATAGATATCCTCTTTTTCCATGCCGAGATACTTTGCCAGGAAATCCAGCCCGGTTGCTTTGGAAACACCTTTTCTGACAATATCCACAACCCAGCGGTTGGCATACGCTTCAATGCGGTCCCCGTATTTTTCATTCAGCTCTGCGGCCAGGGCGGATGCTTTTCCCATATCGTCCATGGAGAAAACAATCTGTGAATACCGGTTGAGCGCCAGCAGTTCATCAAAGGTCAGGTCAGGCGCCAGCGTATAGCGGTGATCCTCCAGCTGCGGATTCACCATGATGCGGTGGCGGTAAATCCCGTCATTGGCCACAAAGCAAACCGCTCCATCAAGATGCAGTCCCATATGCATAAGCTCATGGGCCAGGCCGTTATCCATAAAAGAGGCATTGAGCTGCTTTGAATCCTTGTCAAAAACCATACCGCCGTTGTTGGTGATGAAATAATCCGGTTCCAGTCCGTTTCTGTCCGCTTCAATGCGGATTGACTCCAGGGATCTTCCCGTATCGATGACAAACAGGTTTCCCTCTGCCTGCCACTTCTGAAGCGCTTTGAGGTCCTCCTCTGTCACTTTGCCGCAGTAATTCAGTGTGCCGTCATAATCAGCCGCGATCAGTTTCATATTTTTCCGTTCCTTTACAAGACACATTATATCTGTTTTTTTGGCGGTCAGCGTTCTTGTCAAATATGGCAATGGCTTTTATCATTCTCTTGAAAGAGGTTTGAGATATGGCCAAATCTACAGCGAGGGATCTGACCAGCGGCAATATCGCGAAGCAGATCATCATGTTTTCACTGCCCCTGATGCTGGGCAATGTGTTCCAGATGCTTTACAACACGGTTGACTCGATTGTCGTCGGCAACTTTGTCGGCACCCAGGCCCTGGCGGCGGTGGGTTCGACAACGATGATCGTCAATCTGTTTGTCTTCTTTTTCAACGGCTTCTCGATCGGTGCCGGCGTCATTATTTCAAAGTATTTCGGCTCCGGCGACCATGACAGACTGCACGATGCCATTGAAACAACAATCACCGCTTCGCTGATTCTGTGCGCGGTGTTCACCGTTGTCAGTATCGCCCTGGTCAGGCCGATGCTGCACATGATGTCAACCCCGGAAGACGTCTTCGCCAACGCGGTGACCTATCTGAGAATCTACTTTGCCGGCATCTCCGGCCTGCTGATCTACAATATCGGCTCCGGTATCCTGAGAGCAGTCGGCGACACAACAAGACCTTTGTATTTCCTGATCCTGACAAGTGTTCTCAACATCATCCTCGACCTGCTGTTTGTCATCGTCTTCCACCTCGGCATCGCCGGTGTTGCCCTGGCGACAATTATCGCCCAGTTTGTCTCGGCGATCCTGACGATGCTGCTGCTGTTAAGGACAAAGGACATATACCGCTTCACCTGGAAGGACATGCAGGTTGACCTCGACATTCTGATGAGAGTCTTCGCCGTCGGCATGCCGGCTGCCATCCAGTCGGTCATCACCGCATTCTCCAATGTCTTTGTCCAGGGTTATATCAACCACTTCGGCTCCGGCGTCATGGCGGCCTGGAGCTGCTACAACAAGATCGACATGTTCATCATGCTGCCGATGAATTCCCTTGCCATGGCTGCCACCACCTTCGTTTCCCAGAATATCGGCGCAAGGCAGTTCAAAAGAGCCCGTGAGGGAACCCGCATCACCATCCTTCAGACCCTGGCCATCACCGGCGTAATCGCTGTCGCGATCTTCATTTTCGCCGCCCCTTCCGTCGCGCTGTTTACCGGCGATCCGGAAGTCATTCACTGGGGCACCACCTTCTTACGGGTCAATGTCTTCTTCATGCTGTTCAACTGCGTCAACCATGTGCTGGCAGGATCATTGAGAGGCAGAGGCGATTCCAAGGCGCCGATGGTCATCATGCTGACGGGATTTGTGGCGATCCGCCAGACCTACCTCTTCTTCATGACAAGGTTCATTTCCAATACACCGGTCACTGTCGGCCTGGGCTATCCGGTCGGCTGGGTGGCTACCTGCATCATGGAAGTGCTGTATTACTTCAACAGGCAGAAAATCTACGCCCTGGAAGAACAGGCAGTGACAGACTGAGAAAGAAAAAAAGCATCTGTGCTTACCTGTAAATCAGATAAGGCAGATGCTTTTAAAATGCTCAGTCTTCAACAGTAACTCTGAGGTCCTTGTAGAAAGCCTCGGTGCCGGTATCGACATAGAAGCCGAAGCCGCCGGAAATGCCCTTGCCGTGCTTCATCGGATCCACTTTGAGAACCGGTGTGTCCATGTCATTGACATAGAATTCCGCGTATTCATCCCGGATGACAGCTTTCAGCTGAATCCATTCATCCAGGCCGATATCCGCCGGCGCCTCATAGCCGGAGATATTGTGCTCACGGAAGTAAGCGAATGTATAGCCCGGATAGGAGAAATACTGGGAGCCGTGGGACTTGCGGACGGGGTCGGGATGTCTGCCGTTGGTCGGTCTGACATAATAGGATTCAAATTCTGAACCGTTGTCATTGACACGGTAAACAATGCCGATGAATCCCCTGGCGAAATCAGGCGCGTCCGGCAGAAGTCTGCTCAGCATTTTGACTTCTATTGTGCCGTTGTGCATTTTTTCATCATTGACCAGAACATAGGTGTTCTCGTCAAAGATATCCAGTTTTTCATGTTTTTCGACACGGAGAACCTTTTCCCCGTTCAGAATGACGTTTTCAGCCTTTGTATGGCTGCATGTAACATTGGTTTCATCGATGTTTATGTTTTTCATCTGCTGCTGTCTCCTTTGATTTGATTTTACAGTGATTTATAAATCTCATCATCCAGTTTTTCATTGAAAGGATGCTCAAGAAGCTCCGGATGCTGGAGATAATACTGCATGATCTTCATGGATTTGGAGAAATAATAGCCGTCGGCGATTCTCTCATCCATGGTGATGTTCAGCTCAACCGCGTCTTTGAAGATGACTTCATCATTCTCATAGAACGGCATGCGGCCGCTCTTGCCGATGACAACAAACATTGATGTTGTGCCCCAGTTGGTCAGATGATGATAGCCGCTGGGAAGTCCGATGGAGCCGAGATTTGCGAAGTTGATTGTGGAATGGTAAGGATCTGTTTCCACCAGTGCCGGCGGAATCATACCTTTCTTTTCCAGCCAGCAGACAGAGTTCACGAGCGGTCTGGAAATTGCCTTGGGCAGGGCGTTGAGCTTGTCCATGACACCGGTGGATTCATCCACATAGCTCTTGTTTTTCAGCTTGAGCAGCTGACGGTGGATCTCATTGTGAAGATCTTCAATTGTCCAGTCGGGTTTCGCGTGGATAAATGCGAGAACCTCGCCGCCGTCGTCGGAGAATTCCTGCTTGACGGTGAAAGCAGCGCTGATTTCATTACGCTTGTACATCTTCTTGTTGTGGATGAAGATATTCAGCTTTGATCTCAGTGTCGCAGTCTTCAGCGCGGCTGCGATAATGCACTGGAACAGGTTGTATTTATATTCCGGATTCTCCGCGTTTTTCTTTGCGACGTATTCATCGATCGCTGTCAGGTCAATTTTAAAGCTGAAGAAGGCTTCATTGTCACAGCGGTTCGGATACATAAACGGCATGATAAAGTGCATTGAATCAATGTCTTTCAGATATTTGGCGTCAAAACGGTCTCTCATATAACTGTACCCCCTTAGATACGTCAACTATTTTAACTGATCTTTCCCGGAATGGACAAACCATTCCTGCTGTTCCTCAGTTCTGTGACAGCTGGTTTATCACCTCACTGATATCCGCATTGATGCATATGGACTTTTCCGCAATCACTTCC
>JAUNJW010000323.1 GCA_030533035.1 Erysipelotrichaceae bacterium | reverse complement strand
CTTACGCATACCGTCATCCCCGCTACTGGCAGGAAATCAGGCGTTACAGCAAAGAGACTTCCAATATGATTGCCAGCCGGGAAATGTTCGATGAGTCCGAACGCCTGCATCCGCTGCAGGAAGAAGAAAAGATCAAAGTGGAGCGCATTCAGGGAAAGATCGTCTTCGTCGGCGCTGAGGATGACTGCCTCTGGGACACCTGTAAATATATCCGCAGAATGGAGGAGAGGCTGAAGGAAAAGGAACACACATGCACATATGAATCCCTGCTCTATGAACACGGAACCCATTTTGTATTCCCGCAGTCGCTGATCAGAAGAATTCTCCCGTTCGGCGAACAGCTCTTTGTCTCCGCCTTTTTCAGGGCAGGCAGACAGTATCCGAAGGAATGCACGGAAACCAGAAAAGACATTGACGTCAATCTGAACAGAATCCTGGCCCAATGGAAGGAGGCAGACCAATGAAAATCATCATGGAAGGCGTGATTCTCGCGCTTCTTCTGTATCTTTACTGCCGGACCGGCATCCGGAACGGCGCTGTCGGAATGGTCTTCCTGTATGAGCAGGAAGTCCAGGACAGGGCGGTTGAAAACGGCCTGATCACCAGACAGGAAATCGAAAAACGCCGCCGTCTGTACGGCATCGCCGGCGTCAGCGTCATGTTTGTGTATCTGCTGGTCTGCGTCTACGTGGTCAACGGCACCCGCGGATTCAGGGACGCCTTCATGGAGCTGACCGTGATCCTGATGATCGCCGAACTGTTTGACAGGATCTGCATTGACTGGTACTGGGTGGGCCATACAGAAGACTGGCAGATTCCCGGCACCGAAGACCTGAAGCCGTATATCCCCGCTTCAGCCCACCGGACCAAATGGCTGAAAACACTCATCGGCTGTCCTGCCGCAGCAGCCCTGGTTTCATTTGTATTCTCCCTGTTTCTGAAATGAACCGCAGGAAACCCTGCGGTTTTTCACTGCCTTTCGCATATAATGAAGTTAACAGGAAGTGAGAAATATCATTATGAGAACAGACTGGTACAAGAACGCGGTTGTTTATCAGATTTACCCGTTCAGTTTCAAAGATTCCGACAATGACGGCTGGGGCGATATCGCCGGTATCCGTGAGAAACTGGATTACATCAAAGACCTCGGCGTCAGCGCAATCTGGTTTTCCCCGCTTTACAAATCCCCGGATTATGACTACGGCTATGACGTCAGCGACTATAAGGACATTGACCCCAAGTTCGGCACAATGGCGGATTTTGACCTGCTGCTCAGAGAATGCCATGACCGCCACCTGAAAGTCATCATGGACATGGTGCTCAACCACACCTCCACCGAACATCCCTGGTTCAAAGAAGCGCTGAAAGACCCGGATTCCCCGTACCGGGATTATTACATCATCCGCAAGGGAAGATATGAAAAGGGAAAGCTTGTTCCCCCGACCAACTGGGAATCGACATTCACCGGCAGCGCCTGGGAAAGAATCGGCGATACTGACGAGTATTACCTGCATCTGTTCGCGAAGGAACAGGCGGATCTGAACTGGGAAAACGAAAAGGTCAGGGAAGAGATCATCGATATCCTGAATTTCTGGCTGGCAAAGGGCGTGGACGGCTTCCGCTTTGACGTGTTCAACATGTTCTCCAAGGTTTATCCGTTCGGCGACGACCTCAGCAAAGATTCATTCCAGAAGGGCGCCCCGTATTATGTCGACGGTCCCCGCATGCATGAATTCCTGAAGGAGATGTATCAGAAGGCATTCGCCCAGTATGACTCATTCACGGTCGGCGAATCCTTCCATCCTTCCGCGGAGAATGCCAGGGAATATGTGCGCGCTGACAATCATGAGCTCGACGCGATCTTCAGCTTCGGCCATCTCATGGCCGACAATATCGCCGGCAAACAGTTCTTCCCGAAACCCCTGGATCTTGTCCAGTTCAAGACGGGACTCCTGCAGCCGCAGATTGCGAACTGCCGGGAAGGCTGGAATACGCTGGTCATTGAAAACCATGACAACCCGAGAAGTGTCAGCCGCTTCTCGATCGACGATAAGAAATACCGTTATGAAGCAGCGACGATGCTCGCCGTGATCACATACATGGGCTTCGGCACGCCGTTTATCTACATGGGCCAGGAAATCGGCATGGTGAACTGCGATTTCCGGTCGATCGATGAAATGAAGGATCCGGTCTCGCATTTCGTTTATGACCTGATGCGCAGCTACGGCATGCCGAAGGCTGCCGCCTTCCGCTTCATCAGATACGGCGCCCGCGATCACGCCAGGGTGCCGATGACATGGGATGACAGCGTCAACGGCGGCTTCAATGAAGGCTGCGAACCATGGCAGTGCGTC
>JAUNJW010000322.1 GCA_030533035.1 Erysipelotrichaceae bacterium | reverse complement strand
ACGGACAGATGCCAGTCACTGTCTTTTCTCCACAGCAGGAACGCGCCGCAGAGCAGGATCAGCAGTGCGCAGCTGCCGCCGATGACGCTGGGATAGCTGCCCACCAGCATGCCGCCGAAACCGCCGAAGCCTTTGATCAGGCCGCCCATCGCGGTGGAATTGAGAATCCAGCCGTTGGAGTTCATCGCCGCCATCGGGGTGGCGCCGGAGAAGACATCCGCTGTGACCGCTGCCGCTTTGGATCCGGAGAAGCTGTTCATGATCAGGGCTTCACCGAAAGCTGCCGGGTTGAAGATGTTCTGGCCGAAGCCGCCGAAGACGAGCTTGCCGATAATGATGGCAACCACCGTGCACACAAACAGCGCGTAGTAGCTGACATCAAGTCTTGTGATCAGAGTGAGAATCAGGGCTGTCACCCAGCCGTAGGAATGGAGGATTTCCTTTTTGACCTCATAGCCGCGCATTTTGAAGTAAGCTGCTTCAGTCAATAATGCGGCAGCCAGGGAAACAAGAGTCATCAGGATAACCCGGAATCCATAGGCAGCGCCGAAGGCAACACCGTAATAGATCGCCGCAAAGACAACAATCGCGAGAAGACAGAATGTCAGGTCGGCCATGATGCCGCTTGTGGTCTGTGTATTGCGGTAGTTCGGGGAAGGCTTATATGTAAACTTCATTATTTCTTCGCCTCCTTCGCTCTGGATGCCATTCTGGTTCTGACGAAGTTCTTCGCCCTTCTGACATTCTCAGTTACATCAATCTTGGAAGGACAGATCCATGTGCACATACCGCACTCGATGCAGTCCATAACGGACAGCTTCATCAGTTCTTCCTCATCAAAGATCGCGTTGGACATCTGGATACGGACAGGCTGAAGTCCGCTCGGGCATGTCTCTGTGCAGCGTCCGCAGCGCAGGCACTTGACCTCATCCTTGGGCCTGTTGACCAGAACGGTCAGACCGTTGTTCTGCGGCATGATCACGAACCTGTCATTAGGGATTGTTTTGCCCATCATCGGTCCGCCGGCAATGAGAAGAACATCTTCTGTTCCGTCTACATAGCCGCCGACCGAGTCGATGATTTCAGAAGCCCGTGTGCCGATGGGAACATATACGTTCTGAGGATTCTTCAGGGCATCGCCGGAGACAGTCACATACTTGTGGGTGATCGGCATGCCGTTGTCAATCGCGTTGCCAAGGGCGATCGCTGTCGACGCATTGTTGAGAATGCAGCCGGCTTCGATCGGAAGCTTGTCATATCTCTTCTTTGTCAGCTGATAGACAAGTGTACGTTCCCAGCCCATCGGATACAGATCCGGAACGGTTCTGATCTCGATCGGGGTGCCGGCGAATGTCTGCTTCAGCGCTTCAATCTGCTCAACCTTGTCTTCCTTGATGGCGACGCAGCCCTTGGCAGCCTTTGAAAGCTTGAACAGTGCCAGAGTTCCTGTCTTCAACAAATCAATGTTTTCTTCAATGTTCTTATAGTCTGCTGTCAGATACGGTTCGCACTCAACCGCATTGACAATAAACAGTTCGACATTTTCAGGCTTGAGATACTTGACGTATGTCGGGAATCCGGCGCCGCCAAGACCGAGCATGCCGGCGTTCTTGACGAAATCAAGAACTTCTTCCCAGCTTGCCGCCTCATAGTCAAACGGTTCAAATGCACGTACTTTTTCATTTTTATGATCATTGGTAATGCACAGATGCTCTGCCTGTGCCATACCTGAGGTCATAAACTTCTCAATGCCTGTCACTGTGCCGGAGACAGGCGAGAAAAGAGGCAGATAGAAATGATCGTTTCTCTCCGCAATTTTTGTGCCGACTTTGACTTCATCGCCGATATTGACAAGCGCTTTGCAGGGCGCGTTGCCGTTGACAAGCGGAATCCAGACCTGATCAGGATCAATTGTTTTCAAAACATCCTTATGCTTGGTCAGATCTTTATGCCCGTCCAGGTGATGATTCATCGGACCTGTTAAAATTGACATAATTGTGTAAGCCCTTTCTGTTTCCCTAACAGAATAAGTATAACATTAATTTCCGGCTGCGGACCGGTGGAAAAAGTGTACTGCCGGCCGCTGTAATGCCAGTTTGTGTTATACTCCATCATATGGAAAAGAAAATACTGATAACGGCACTTCTGCCGCTGTGCCTGTGCGCGTGCTCAGCCGCACCGGAAGAGCCTGCCGCCGAACTTCAAAAATACACCAATCTGTCTGCCGACGCCGGCTTTGACACAGTCTATCAGCAGACAGAATTCGGATATGACCGTGATCTGATGGCTGATCACTTCAGTCATGCGGTCGGGATGTTCACTGAGTTCAACAACCTCTTTGATATCTACAACGATTATGAGG
>JAUNJW010000321.1 GCA_030533035.1 Erysipelotrichaceae bacterium | reverse complement strand
GCCCCACTCTGTATCGCTGTGGGCTCTGTGCCAGTTGATGCGGATATTGTCCTCTTCATGAATGCCGCGGATAACGTCTTCGTCATTTTCCACATCTTTGTACAGAGGGGAAGTTCTCGCCTTGACGATCTTGGCCTTCATATCGGTGGCATAGGTCATGGCACTGACGCAGGTATAGCCTTTGGCAATGACTTCCTCTTTTGCGATTCTGTCATGGATCAGGCACGGGCCTTTGCTTAAGGCGATGTCCACCGCTTTGTCAAAGATCTCAGTCAGCTTCACGAATTCCGGATCGCTGTTCAGCTCTTTGGCTGTCATGCCGTCCCGGCGCAGTTTCTTTTCATATACATCGACATCATCCTTTGTTATTCCATATTCCGGAACCAGTTCCAGCAGGATTGTCGCGTCATAATATGTAAAACCAGATTCCGCGCAGGCTTTGAAGCCGATCATTCTGCCCATTGAGCAGTAGGCGCTGTCCAGCACGACGCAGTGCGGTTTTTCATAAACACCCTCAAATTCCTTAATGCCTCTGGTGCTTTCCATTTTTCTGATATCTTCAGCCATATTTATTCTTCTTCCTCCTTTACGCCAAACCTCTTCATCAGCATCCCTGCGAATTCCTCGATATAATAGCCGCTGTTGTCCTTCTTCCAGAACAGGCAGAGGTTTCTTTCAAAATGCACCGAACCGGAATAGAACGGCACCCTGGCGATCGTCGCGTCGAAATGGGACAGTACCGGTTCTCCTTCCACCACCATGTAGCCCCTGCCGGAAACCGCCATCAGTCTGGCGTCCTTGATTGTCGGGGCAAAAACAAATTCGCTTCTGATTCCGAAGATCTCGGAATAGTATTTGGATTCTGTTCCTTCCTGGCCCTTGCCTGCGACAATAATGCAGGTCAGGTTTTTCAGATCGTCCGCGGTCAGCTCATCCAGGACAGCCAGCGGATTCTCACGGGCAATTTCCACATAGCATTTGTTATGGCGCAGGATGACATTGTTGTAATCATTGTTGAACACTCTGCGCTGGTCCGACATGGCGATATCCACACCTTCAAGCCGGATATAATCAAACAGTTCTTCGTGGTTGCCGGTTGTGATCCGGATATCCACCCCCGGATATTTCGTGGAAAAATCGGAAACCGCCAGCTGAAGTTCCTCGCCGCCATAGGTCAGCAGATAGCCGATTCGGACCCTTGCCACATCGTCATGGCCGATTCGCTGCGTTTCCCTGACCAGGCTTTCATAATCAGCCATCAGGATAATGCTCTTGCGGTAGAAATGCTCGCCGGCCGGCGTCAGATCGAATTTTCTCTTTTCCCTTTTGATCAGCTGGACACCAAGTTCCTGCTCAAGAGCCTGGATCTGCTGTGAGATTGCGGACTGTGAAATATGACATTTCTCCGCGGCCTCGGTAAAAGAGCGGCACTGGACAACCGCCTGGTAATAACGCAGCTGGTTCAGCATATGATTGTTTCCTTTCCACACAGGCACCGCCGAAGGTGCTTTTTCCTGCTATTATTATAGCTGAATTCGAAGGTGGCATATGACAAATTGCAGACTCATGTCTCTGAACATGTTGACAGACGGTCTCTATAATTTCGGAGACTCGCGCTTTAAAATCCGCATCAAAGCCCTCAGGCAGATGCTCCAGGAGACAGAACCGGATCTGATCGGCACCCAGGAACTGACGGAACGGATGAAACCGTATCTGGAAAAGGAACTGGAGATCTACGGCATGACCGGAGACGGCAGGGGCTCAGTGTTTTCAGATGAATATTCCGCGATTCTGTACAGAAAAGACCGCTATGAACTGCTGAACTCGGCGACGTTCTGGCTTTCGGGCACCCCCGGCAAAGCCGGCTCGCGCTTTTTTCTGAGCCAGTTCCCGAGAATTGTCACAATGGCTTATCTGCGTGAAAAGGAAAGCGGGAAGGTCATCAGTTTCTACAATACCCATCTTGACCATAATTTCGCCTCAGTCAGGATAAAACAGGCGGCTGTGCTGGCTGAGATCATCCGCAGGACAAAGAAAGGCACCGCTGTGTTTGTCAGCGGCGACTTCAATGACGTTCCTGATTCCGAACCGCTGAAACAGCTGGATGTCCTGGGCCTGCATGATCTGGCTGATGACAGGCTTGGTTCCACCCTCAGGGGAAAAATCGGCAGCGCTGCCCATAAGCAGAAGCCGATCGACCATATACTGGTTTCCTGCGATCCGGAAAAATGTTCTGTTGAAAAGCTGGACAGGAAATTTGCCGGCTATCATCCGACAGACCATTATCCCCTGCTCGCTGACATTGAGTTTTAACTGTGTATGGGACCGTATTTCCGGATACGGTCTTTTATAACTCCATAGA
>JAUNJW010000098.1 GCA_030533035.1 Erysipelotrichaceae bacterium | reverse complement strand
CTCTTTGTCAGGGTTGAGGATGAATGGCGTTCCAAAGACGCCCGCATAACAGAATACGGATACGGAATATCCGGGATGGATTTTGATGAATGATACGGTAAGCGCGCTGATCTTAAGCCAGAGTGATTACCGTGAACATGACGTGATGATCCGGGTGCTGACCGCTGAGTACGGCATCATCGGATTCATCGCAGCCGGTGCCAGGAAGATGACCAGCAAAAACGCGGGCTCCATTCTTCCTTACACAGAGGCGGAAATCCAGTTTGATTATAAAGAAGGAAAGACGCTCTTCCGTCTGAAAACCGCAAGGACGAAACAGCTCTTCAGGCCGCTTCATGAGGATCTTCTCAAATCGGCCGCGGCGGCGGTGGCATGCGAGCTTTGTGCAGGCATGGCTTCCGAGGCAGGTGAAACGGCCGGGGAAGAATATGCGATGCTGGCAAAAGTCTTCAAAGCCCTCAATGAGGGTCATGACGCGCCGACAGTCATTGCGCTGTATATGTGCGATCTGATGAAGCTGTTCGGCATTGAGCCGGATGTCGATGAGTGTGTGCGCTGCGGCAGCACGGTGGTTGCCGCCGTTTCCGCAAGAGAAGGCGGATTCCTGTGCGCGCAGCACGCGGAGCAGGCAGGAGTTCCTGCCGCCGGCGTCATGGACCTGAAAAGATTCCGGCTGCTGGTCAAAGGCGGACTTGAGCATCTGGAGCTGATCGAAAAGACCGGCGGGGCAAAGATGGGCGATCTTGAAATACTGGCTGACATGCTGAAACTGCACGCAGGGACAGAACTGCGTTCTTTTGCGTTTTTCAAACGCTTTTTCGCCATTGAATGAGAAAGATGAAAGTGCTATATTAATTCAGACTATGTTAATTTGGAGGTTTTTCGCTTATGGACAAGACATTTGATCTGATCGTATCCCATGCCAAGAACACAGGCTTCGTATTTCAGGGCTCTGAAATCTACGGCGGCCTGAGCAACACCTGGGATTTCGGTCCTTACGGCGTTATGCTCAAGGACAACATCAAACGGGCATGGCAGAAGAAGTTCATCCAGGAAGATCCCAACAATGTTGAGATCCAGGCTGCGATTCTGATGAACCCGAAGGTCTGGGAAGCGTCCGGACATCTCAAGGGTTTCTCCGATCCGCTGATGGACTGCAAAGAATGCAAAACCAGACACCGTGCTGACCAGCTGATTGAAAACTGGTCACAGGGAAAGGTCACATGTGAAGGCTGGTCCAATGAACAGATGGAAAAGTTCATTGAAGAGAACCAGATTCCGTGTCCCGACTGCGGCAAGCATAACTTCACACCGATCAGACAGTTCAACCTGATGTTCAAGACATTCCAGGGCACTCTCGAAGACGGCAAGAGCACCATCTATCTGCGTCCGGAAACAGCCCAGGGCATGTTCGTTGACTTCAAGAATGTCCAGCGCGCTTACAGAAAGAAGCTGCCGTTCGGCATCGGCCAGATCGGCAAATCCTTCCGCAACGAAATCACACCGGGCAACTTCATTTTCAGAACCCGTGAATTCGAGCAGATGGAAATGGAATTCTTCTGCAAGCCGAATGATGATGACAACTGGTTCCCTTACTGGCGCAATTTCTGCATGGACTGGATTCTCAGCCTCGGCGGCAATCCTGAAAACCTGCGTTTCCGCGACCATGAAAAGGAAGAACTCAGCTTCTATTCCAAGGCGACAACCGATATCGAATATAAATTCCCGTGGGGCTGGGGTGAGCTCTGGGGCATCGCTGACCGTACAGACTATGACCTGACACAGCACCAGATCACTTCCGGCAAGGACATGACCTATCTCGATCCTGTCACCAACGAAAAGTATATTCCTTATGTTGTTGAACCGGCCGTCGGCGTTGAAAGACTGTTCTTCATGTTCTTCACAGACGCCTATGACGAGGAAGAGCTCGAAAACGGCGACAAGCGTATTGTCATGCGCTTCTCACCGGTTCTTGCTCCGGTCAAGGCAGCGATCCTGCCGCTGAAGAAAAAGGCTCACAGTGAAAAGGCACAGGAAATCTACAAAGACCTTTCCTATGACTTCACTGTCTCCTATGACGACGCCGGATCCATCGGCAAGAGATACCGCCGCATGGATGAAGTCGGCACACCGTACTGCATCACAGTTGATGATCAGACGATGGAAGACGGAACAGTCACAATCCGTTTCCGTGATTCCATGAAGCAGGAAAGAATGAGCGTTGAGCAGGTCCGCTCCCTGATCTGCCGCGAAATTCGTTTCTGATTGAAAGCAGATAAAGGGTAAGATGGTCAGAATCTCTCAGGAAGAAATCACTGAAGTAAGAAGCAGGGCAGATATCGTAGATGTCATTTCGCACTATCTGCAGGTCCGCAGGCAGGGTAAATCCTATGTGGCAATCTGCCCGTTTCATGATGACCATTCTCCCTCGATGTCGATCTCGCCGGAAAAGCAGATTTACAAATGTTTTGTCTGCGGCGCCGGCGGCAATGTCTTCACATTTGTGCAGAATTATGAAAAGGTTTCCTTTCCGGAGGCGGTCGGCCGGGTGGCTTCGCTCACCGGCTATCAGCTCTCGGTCCAGCCGGAGGCAGTATCCGTCCCGAAGGATCCCCATAAGGAAAGCCTGTACAATGTGCTGAAGGAAACAATCCGCTTCACCGCCTACCAGCTCAATACCGCCGAGTCGCGCAGCGCCAAGGATTACCTGAGCGCCAGGGGACTCAGCGATGAGATCATCAGCCGGTTTGAGATCGGCTACAACCCGGGCGGCGACAGCCTGTACCGCTTCCTGCATGCCAAGGGCTACCGCGACGCCGACATGGTCAGCGTCAATGTGGCGCGGCTGACAGCAGGCGGTCTCCATGATGTATTCAGCGATAGGATCACATTCCCGATCCACGACGCCCGCGGCAATCCGATCGGCTTTTCCGCCAGGACGCTGGACAAGGCCAATCCCAGCAAATACATCAACACAAATGACACGGAACTCTTTACCAAAGGCGACATTGTCTACAACAGCCACCGGGCCAGGGCGACTGCCCGCCGCGAAGGAAGGATCTATGTCACCGAAGGCGTAACCGATGTCATCGCCTTTGCCAGAGCCGGCATAGACAACGCGGTCTGCACGCTGGGCACTTCCTGCACAGCCCATCAGATCAGCCTGCTGCGCTCACTCGCCGCGAGAATTGTCTTCTGCTATGACGGTGACAGCGCCGGTCAGGCGGCGACGTTCCGGGCCGCGAAAATGGCAAGGGACGCCGGCTGCGACGTGTCGGTTGTATTGAACCGGACCGGACTTGACCCGGATGAGATCATCCGCACCCAGTCCGAAGCGGCGCTGAAGGAAATGGTAAAGCAGGAGCTTTCCTGGCCGGAATTTGTCCTGCAGTACCTGAGCAGCCGCTACAACCTGAACAGCTATCTGGAAAAGAAACAGTTTGTCACTGAAGCAAAAGCGGAAATTGATCTGCTGACTGATGAGACCGACCGCCGGTATTTCACCGACGAGCTGGCAAGAATCAGCGGCATGCGGATCGATTACACCCGCAGGGAAAGAAATGACAGCGCCCAGCCGCCGCAGAAACGGCTGAACGTCAGAAACGGTTCCGACAAGGCGGAGGAACTGATTCTTTGCATGATGATGAATTCCGCCGAAGCGGCCCGCCGCTTTGAAGAAGAACTCGGCTACCTGAACAGGCCTGCCAACCAGACCCTGGCGATGATGATACTGGATGCCCGTCACACGTACGGAACCTGTGATCCCTCCGGATTGATTGACGCTGCCCGCGAACAGGAAATCAGGAATCTGATTTCCGCTCTGGCAAGCGGTCCGGACGGGACGCTCGACTATGATGAAAAACTGATGGACGGCGCTATCCGGAAAGTCAAAATCACGGTGCTGAATGCCGAGGCAGACGCCTATAAACAGCAGCTGAACACAGATCTGAATGATCTGAGCCGGCAGCTGATTCTCAACAAGTACGCAGAATGTCTGAGAGAACTACGGAGGTACATAGATGAAGAAAACAGTCAGTGAAACAGTTGAAGCAGCTGAAGAGACCAAGAAAACCAAAAAGACTACAAAGAAAACCGGAACAAAGAAAGCCTCCGAGACAGCGGAAGCACCTGTGAAAAAGCCTGCTGCCCGCAAGAAAACCGGACCGGAACCGGCCCAAGAGGAAAAGCCGGTCAGAAAGACTGCGAAAAAAGCTGCCGTAACGGTAACGGCAGAAGAAGCACCGGCGGCTGAAAAGCCCGCGAAGAAAACAGCCTCCAAAAAGAAGAAGGCTGAAGAAAAGCCGGCTGAAGTGATTGCTGAACCGGCTGAGGAAACAAAGCCGGCAAAGAAGACTTCCCGCAAAAAGAAGGAAGCGGAAGTGCCGGCGGAAGAGCCTGTCGCAGAAGCAGCCGCTGAAAAGCCCGCAAAAAAGAAATCCGCCAAGGCCGCCAGAAAGCCGGAAGCGGAAGTAAAGGAAGAAATTCCTGAAGAGAAGCCGGCGAAGAAACCGGCAAAGAAGAAGGCAAAGGCAGAGGAAGAAAAGCCGGCTGAAGCCATCGCTGAACCGCAGGAAGAAACAAAGCCGGCAAAGAAGGCTTCCCGCAAAAAGAAGGAAGCCGAGCCTGCTCCTGAGATTTCCCTGGATCCGATCGAGGTTGCCAGCGCCAACGAAGGCGGCAAGGCTGTCATCGACAGATCCATGATGCGCGAAAGCAGGACGCAGATTGACGTCTACAAGCGTGAAGGAAGAATCAAGGAACTCAAGAGCCTTGACGAGCTGAAGGAAGACTACCGCACCGTTTATACAAACGACGGCGCCATTTACCAGAAGGATATCATGGCTTCCCTGGAAAACCTCGATCTCTCCGATGAGGACATGGACGCCCTCTGGGACTGGTTCTCCGCTGAAAATATCACCGTTTCCGAAGATGAGGACATCGAGGAAATGGAGGCCGAGGATGATATCAGCCTCGATGATTCCGGCGACCTGGATTCCAATATCGATGATACTGACGATGGCGTCGACGATGAATACGGCACCTCCAGTATTCCCGATCTTTCCCTGTACACACGTTCCAGCGCAGTCCAGCTCAATGACCCGGTCAAGATGTACCTTAAGGAAATCGGCCGTGTCCCGCTGCTGAAGCCTGAGGATGAACCGGAAATCGCCAAGCGCATTGAAGAGGGGGATGAAGAAGCACGCTCCATCCTGATCTCCTCCAACCTGCGTCTGGTCGTCTCCATCGCCAAGAAATATGTCGGCCGCGGCATGCTGTTCCTGGATCTGATCCAGGAAGGCAACATGGGCCTCGTCAAAGCGGTCGAAAAGTTTGATTATACAAAGGGATTCAAATTCTCCACATATGCGACATGGTGGATCCGCCAGGCGATCACCCGTGCCATCGCCGACCAGGCAAGAACAATCCGTATCCCTGTCCATATGGTTGAAACAATCAACAAGCTGACAAGAGTCCAGCGCCAGCTCGTCCAGGAACTCGGCCGTGACCCGACAGCCGAGGAAATCTCCGCCCGCATGGACGGCATCTCCCCGGAAAAGGTCCGTGAGATCCAGAAGATCGCGCTTGAACCGGTCTCCCTGGAAACCCCGATCGGTGAAGAGGATGACTCCCACCTCGGCGACTTCATTGAGGACAAGGACGCGCTTTCTCCTGACCAGTACGCTTCCAACCAGCTGCTCAAGGATGAAATCAACAACGTTCTCGCCGGCCTGACGGAAAGGGAAGAAAAAGTTCTCAGACTCCGCTTCGGCCTCTATGACGGCAGAACCAGAACCCTTGAGGAAGTCGGCAAGGAATTCAATGTCACCAGAGAGAGAATCCGTCAGATCGAAGCCAAGGCTCTGCGCAAGCTGAAGCATCCGACCAGATCCAAGCGTCTCAAGGATTTCTTCGACAAATAAGATGAGCAGGCGGATTGAAAAAATCGCTGACATGGTAAAACAGGGCGTGATTGCGGCCGATATCGGCACCGATCACGCCTTTCTTCCCATCCTTCTTGTCAAAATGGGAAGGGTAGAAAAAGCCTATGCCTGCGATATCACCGAAGGTCCCCTGAAAGCGGCGCAGCGCAATATCGCAAAAGAGGGCCTCAGCAGTCAGATCACGACCATTTTATGCGACGGGTTTGACGGTGTCCCGATGGACACAGAATGCGCCGTCATTGCCGGCATGGGATATTTCACATGCACGGGAATTCTCGAAAGGGCGATGGACAGGCTGGACAGGCTGTCCCAGATTATCGCTGAAGTCAACCGCAACACGTCTGACATGCGCAGATGGATCTCGGATCATCATTTCACGATTGACGATGAAGTGCTGATCAGCGAGCGCGGCTTTGACTACATCGCCATCAGCTTCACGACGGCGCCGCATCCCGGCCTCGATGAGCTGGAAATCCTGTGCGGCACCGGATATCTGGCGAAACAGGAAGGCTATGGGGAATACTGCCAGCGGCAGATTGACAAAATCACAAAGATCCTTCCGGTCATAAAAAAAGAAGATGACCGCAGGGAACATCTTCAGAAAGAACTTGAACTCTGGAACAGAGCCAAAGAGAAAACGCGGTGAACCGCGTTTTTTTTCACTTAGTTGATTGAATTGACAAGCTTTGCGAGTCTTGACTTCTGACGGGCA
The DNA here is from genome assembly GCA_030533035.1 of Erysipelotrichaceae bacterium. Classification (GTDB taxonomy): domain Bacteria; phylum Bacillota_I; class Bacilli_A; order Erysipelotrichales; family Erysipelotrichaceae; genus Bulleidia. Next base: position 708 of record JAUNJW010000098.1, on the reverse strand, counting down.
GCGTAGTTAGCCTTCCTGATGTGGTTGACTACAGCCTTGTCGAGAGACTTGTTGGCAGCGTCGAAAGCTGTCTTTGCGGCTTCCTTATCACCAGCGTCGACGGCAGCGACAACCTTCTTGATCGCTGTCTTCAGTTCACTCTTCTGACCGGCACGGGCATTCTGTCTTTTCAGGTTTGTAAGAGCACGCTTTTTCTGAGACTTGATATTCGCCATGAGAACACCTCCTGTTCATTTATCAGCAGAGTGAATTATAGCAAACGCACTTTTAAAATGCAATAAAAACAGTATTTATGTATAATAAAACCCGAAACAGGAGGTTTTGTATATGGAAAATCCCCGGATCGTGTTTTTCGGCACTCCGGCCTTCGCAGCCGGCATGCTGAAAACGCTCATAGAAATGAAATATCAGGTCGTCCTGGCCGTCACCCAGCCCGATAAGCCGGTCGGCCGGAAGAAGATCATCCAGCGCACTCCGGTTGCCGCGCTGGCGGATGAAAACCAGATCGATGTGCTGCAGCCGGTCAGGCTGAAAGATATGATCGATGAGATCCTTGCATATAAACCCGATCTCATTGTCACCTGTGCATACGGACAGTTTGTGCCTTCCCGCATTCTTGAAGCGCCATCGCTTGGCTGTGTGAATGTACATCCGTCCTTGCTGCCGAAGTACCGCGGCGGGGCGCCGATCCAGAGAGCGATCATGAAC
>JAUNJW010000097.1 GCA_030533035.1 Erysipelotrichaceae bacterium | reverse complement strand
ATCAGTCGCCGAGATCTTCGCCGTTGGAAGCGATGACCTTCTTGTACCACTCGAAGGAATCCTTCTTGGATCTTTCCAGTGTGCCGGAGCCGTCATTGTTGCGGTCGACATAGATGAAGCCGTATCTCTTCTTCATTTCACCGGTTGTGAAGGAGACGCAGTCGATGCAGCCCCACGGTGTGTAGCCCATCAGGTCCACGCCGTCAATTTCGACTGCCTTCTTCATTTCGATGATGTGGTTCTTGAAGTAGGAAATTCTGTACGGGTCATGGCATGTGCCGTCAGCTTCCTTGACGTCAATGGCACCGAAGCCGTTTTCAACGATGAACAGCGGCTTTTCATATCTTTCATAGAACGCGTTGAGAGCGTATCTCAGGCCTTCCGGATCGATTGCCCAGCCCCAGTCGGAAACCTTGATATAAGGGTTCGGAACGGAATTCGGGGAGGAGCCGTCGAGGGACTTGGAGACGTCCTTGTTGGCGGTGGAGTCAACGGTATTTGTCATGTAGTAGGAGAAGCCGATGTAATCAACGATGCCTTCGGCCAGATCCTTCTTGTCTTCTTCTGTGATGTCGAGCTGCCAGCCCGTGTTCTCAAACATCTTGAGGGCGTAGTTGGGATAATGGCCACGGCACTGCACGTCGCTCCAGAAGTATCTCTGGTGCATCATCTGCTGGGCGAGAACCTGGTCTGCCGGACGGCAGGAGAACGGATAGATCGGAACCATCGCGATCATGCAGCCGATGAGGTTTTCAGGATCGATTTCGTGGCCGATCTTGACAGCTTTGGCGGAAGCGACAAGCTCATAGGCGCCGCACTGGTACATTGCCATTTCAGGATCCGGATACTGGCCGAAATGGGCACCGGAGTTGGTCCAGCCGAAGATGTCATTCTTGTAGTTCATCTGGTTGTTGATTTCATTGAATGTCATCCAGTATTTGACAACGCCCTTGTATCTTTCGAAGCAGGCCTTTGCGAACTTCACGAAGAAGTCGATGGTCCTGCGGTTCATGAAGCCGCCGTATTCCTTGGCCAGGTGGTAAGGCATTTCAAAGTGGCTTAATGTGATGACCGGCTCAATGTTGTACTTGTGGAGCTCCGCGAAGACATCATCATAGAACTTCAGACCTTCTTCATCCGGTTCTTCCTCGTCGCCGAGCGGGAAGATTCTGGACCAGCCGATGGAGGTGCGGAAGCACTTGAAGCCCATTTCCGCGAACAGCGCGATGTCTTCCTTGTATCTGTGATAGAAGTCAATGCCGACATGGTTGGGATAATACAGGCCTTCCTGGACGCCGTCGGTGATGATTCTGGCTCTGTCAACAGCGCCTGCTGTCATAACGTCCGCGACGCTGAGACCTTTGGTCGTGCCGATGACGCCGCCTTCAAACTGATGGGCCGCCAGGGCGCCGCCCCATAAAAAATCCTTGCTTAATGCCATATTATTTTTCTCCTGTTCTGTTTATTCCATTATACGTTTTCGTGCATGGTTTTGAAACAGGATGAACACGAAAAAGCCATGCCCGCAGATGTCATCGGCTTTGTGCTCAGAAACAGAAGTGAACATTGTGAAGTGTGGTAAAATAAGAGCCGGAGGTATGTATTATGAAACTTGTTCTTGCAGCTGTGATCAGCTATCTCTTCGGGTCCGTTCCCTGGGCCCTGGTCATCGGCAGGGTTTTCTACCACAAGGACATCCGCAAAGAAGGCTCAGGCAATCCCGGAGCGACCAACGCGGCCCGTGTTCTCGGACTGCCGGCTGGTATCATTGTCACGCTTCTGGACGCCCTCAAGGGTCTGATTTCCATGCTGATTGCGCACGCGATCGCGCCGGGTTCAGAAATCTATGCCGGACTTGCCTGCTGCATCGGCCACTGCTTCCCGCTTTTCGCCGGATTCAAGGGCGGCAAGGCAGTCGCGACTTCCTATGGTTTCTTCCTTGGAATCACCATTCTTCTGACGCAGGAGTGGGTCTGGAACTTCATCCTGCCGGTTGCGAGTTTCTTCATCATCCTCTTTGCGACCAAGATGGTATCCGTTGCCTCGATGTGCTCACTGCTTCTTGAAGCCATCGCTTCCTTTGTCCTGGCCTTGAACGGCAGGATTGACATGAGCATTCCCGTCTCCCTTCTGATCTTATGGGCTTTTGTCACATACCGTCACAGAGCGAATATCCAGAGGATTCTCAACGGTACCGAAAACAAAATCGGAAGGAAAAAAGAATGAGCAGAATCGAAGAATTTACCCTCAGTATCTCACCGCTGTCCCAGTCGCCCAGAACCATATGGGTGTACCTGCCTGAAAGCTACGATCATACAAAGAAAAAGTATGACGTTCTCTATATGTTCGACGGCCACAACCTCTTTGATGACAATGTCGCCACTTATGGCAAGGCATGGGGATTCAGGGAATATCTGGATGAAAAGAAACTGGACCTGGTTGTTATCGGCCAGGACTGCAACCACACCGGCACAAAGAGAATGGATGAATATTGTCCGATGAAGGCCGAAAGGCTCTTCGGCGACGCGCCGATTCACTTCGAGGGCGACTTTACGGCGAAATGGTTTGCCGAAGTCCTCAAGAAAGAATGTGAAAAGCGCTACCGGATCTATAAGTCCAGAAACCATGTCGGCATCGGCGGCTCCTCCATGGGCGGCCTGATGTCCGAATATGTCATCGCTCAATACAGCGATGTCTTCTCAAAAGCAGCCTGCATTTCCCCGGCCCACTACTACTGCTGGGAAGGCCTGAATGACCTGATTGAAAACAGGGATATTCAGGAAAGCAGAATATTCCTGAGCTTCGGCGCCGAAGAAATCAAAGGCCGCAGCGAGGAAGCCATGGCCTCCCTTCTGGAAATGAGCCACAGATATGAAGAGAAAGGATCGCATTGCTATCCCTACATCCAGATCGGCGGCAGCCACTCCGAGGCAAGCTGGGAGAAACTGATTCCCATCTTCCTGGAATGGATGTATCCGGACCTGTACTGATCATCACAACTGAAAAGATCAGCGTGGATTCATTCGATATGAATCATGCTGATCTTTTTTTCCGCAGAGAAGAATTCAGATCTTCCCTTCCTTAAACATTTTCATCATTTCATTGGTCAGGCTGTAGTCATTGGCCTGCAGGACAATGTCCTCCCTTTTCACCCAGACCGCAGTCCTGAGTTCGCTGCGGTCCACGGTGATCGTGTCATCGCCGTCCACCTCACAGTAATAGCCGGCCAGGATATCGGCGGCCGGTCCCCAGGGCTGTGATTTGTAATAGCGGATATTCCTGACATTCAGGCCGGTTTCCTCCTTCACTTCCCGGGCAGCGGTTTCTTCAAAGGTTTCGCCGATTTCCGTGAACCCCGCCACCAGGGCGCTGCCGCCGTAGCCCCTGGCGTATTTTGTGATCAGCAGCCTGTCGCCGTTGATCACGCCGACGATCACCGCCGGATTGATCCGGGGATAGATGGTATTGCCGCAGGCAGGACAGACCATTGCCCTTTCTTTCCGGCTGTGAACTGTTTTATGACCGCAGCGGCCGCAGTATCTGCTGTCCCTGTACCAGACGGCAAGATGATACGCCGTGAACAACGCGTAGGCGGTTTCTCTTGGCTCGATGCGCTTTCTGCGGATCTCCCTGAAATCCGTCCAGACAAACCCGGACACATCAGTTTTCTCCATGAAAAGAAAGAGCGGGTCTTCATCTATTGAAAACAGGTAAATCAGACTGTCTTTATCAGTGTCCAGATCAGAGACCTTCGGAAACAGGACTTTGTCCCCTTCTTCCTTCAGAAGGATCTGATCGTCATGAAAGCAGAAGACGGCGTCGTTATCGCGGGCTGAGATATCCGTGAACTGATTGAATAAAATATGCGGGGCAATATCCTGGATCATAAGGGGTTCCTTCTTTCGGGCACTATCATAGCAGACTGTGGCCCGTTTCAGTACAGTTTGCTCAGGATGTGCCGCGGATGAACAATCGTTTCTTGTGCGGGCTTTCTTAGCTTCATATAATTGAATAAGAATCCCCATGCCATTTTTGCTGGAATGGTATGGAAACTGACTCTGGTCATAAGCAATCTGGAAGAAGTCAGCGGCGGCAAAATGATCGCGAACAACCTCTGCCCGAGATGCGGCTCGGCAGACAATGAGTACTACAAGCATTACGTCATGGAATCAGGATACGCAGGCATCTACCACTGTCCGAGATGTGACCTGCACTGGCTCAAGGACAGCAGAAGCACAAGCCACATGATGGTCAACACAAAGGAACTTCTGGGAAAGAACAAGTATTATCCGCTTGCCGGCTATTATACCGGTCCCATCGAATATAATCCGGATGATTTCCCGGATGGAGACTGACTGCCTGAAGTGCAGCCCGGGCGATGCCCGGGTTTTTTGTTTTCAGAAGAACAGAAAAGACGGCTTTTTCAGCCGCCCTGTCTTTCTCTGTATTCTTTTTCGTAAGCAGCCCATTTTTCAGCCTGCTTTGTGCCCCACTCAAGTGAGGCGCAGTATTTGTCGGCCACAGTGACAACCATCCCTTCCGGTGTTCTCGGCCTGCCGAGGCCCGATGGCCACATGTGATTGACAATGCAGTCCTCCATGACCGGGTCTGTTTTAAAGTGAAGCCTTGTATTCAGCAAAGCATATCTGGGATGGACAACCGCGTGGCGCATGCCTGTCTTATAGAACTCGGCATTGTCATACAGGTAGAAATCATGGCACATGGCGCCCCTGGCGGCGCTGATGTAATTCATGTTGGCCTTTTTGCACCAGATGAATGTATACCAGGCCACATTGAGGCAGTGCTGGTAGCGGTTGGTGCTGTTGTGGTGGATATATCTCTTCAGTTTCTGGTACGTCCCGTCGGCAGCGATGTCAGCGACGGTATTCAGGAATTCCATCGCGGTATCGTCATCCGCGTCGAGAAATGTCTGTTTCGAACCGTGGATTTTTGTCATTCGCTGAGAATTTTCTCCATATCGCCGATGTGGTCCAGAAGCGCTTCGTTGACCCATCTGTCATCCATGATCTTGTCATGGGCAGAGGAGGCCGAGCCGTTGAGGGCCAGGGTCAGCTGGTATTCTCTTGTGAACCAGGGCTTGTCAAGATATTCCCTGTTTTCCGGCAGCAGCTGCGCCAGCTTCCATGCCTCGTCGAGAAGGATTTCGGTTTTCACGTCGGCGTTGATTTCAACGGTGTAGATTTTGCTCATAACGGGACCTCCCTGTGTTATTTCATGATAGCAGAATTCCCTGTGTCCTTCTTTAAGGTTTCACAGAATGTGACAGGCGGAAATGATCCGCCTGTCCTGTGTTTTCAGTTTCTGTAATAGTTGATCAGGCAGCCGTCGGCCAGGATCTGCTTTTCTTCAGGCGTCAGATCGCCCAGAGAAACTTTGAGGGAACTGAGTTCGCCGTCAGTGATGGCGTAGGCTTCGATGTCTTTATCCTCAAGCAGGCTGGTGCGGATGTTACGGATAAAGACCCATGTGCCCTTTGCGAGCTTTTCGCCTTCTTTCGTCACAAACGGCAGGATGCCCCAGTTGATGCAGTTGGAACGGTAGCGCTTTGTCGCGTATTCTTCCGCGAAGTTGGCCGCGCCGCCCAGCACTCTCTGACAGGATGCCGCCTGTTCACGGGCGGAACCGTCGCCGGGCTTTCTGGCGTAGATGGCGGAAGCGATATTGGTGCGGGTAAGGTCAGCCGGGATCCGGGCGCCGGCCAGCATATTGCCGACAACATTCCGGATCTCTTCGTCCAGGCTTCCGGCAAGTCTTGCCTCTTCTTTTACGTGAACGTCCTTGGCGCAGGCGACATAATCCGGATCTCTTCTTGAGAGCGTAAACTCAGCCAGGCGCAGCGGATTGGAGCGGAAGGAGGATGTTTCACCGGACGGAATCAGTTCGTCGGTTGTTGTCACCGGGTCGTCAATATGGCTGACCACCTTGAGCAGGATGTCACTGCTTAAGGCGGGCTGGGCCGGCCAGTCCTTGATATTGGGACCGAAACGCAGTTCAGCTGATGTGTCTGCCTTATTCCAGCCGTTGTAGACACGGTTGGCATAAATGGACCGGTCAAAGACCTGGACACATTCCGCCTCAGGCTCTGTGACAACGTCTGTCGCCGCGGTCAGAACGCCCTTGTTCGCAGCGGTGGCGGCGATGGATCTGGCGTCCATCAGGGCAACGGAAGCGATCTGTCCCTCGCCCGGCTTGGAGCCTTCGCGGTTCGGGAAGTTTCTGGTTGTGTGACGGATGGAGAATTCGCCGTTGGCCGGTGTATCGCCGGCGCCGAAGCACGGTCCGCAGAACGCTTCGCGGAAAACTGCGCCGGAAGAAATCAGGTCAGCGATGGTGCCGTTGGCCGCCAGCGCCTTGTATGCAGGCATGGAATCGGGATAGACGGAGAGTTTGAACTCATCGTTGCCGACATTGTTTCCTTCGAGAATCTTCGCGGCGGCGATGATGTTTTCATAGACACCGCCCGAGCAGCCGGCGATGATGCCCTGGTCAACCCGGATATTGCCGTCTTTATCAATCTTGGAGAGCAGGTCGATTTTCGCCTTGCCGCCAAGCTGGCTGTTGGCTCTGTCCTGGGCTTCCCTGAGATACTTTGCCGGATCTTTCTTCAGCTCATTAATCGGCAGCGCGTAGCTCGGATGCATCGGCAGCGCGATCATCGACTCGATTTCGGAAAGGTCGATCTCAATCCAGGAATCGTAATACGCGCCGTCCTGGACGCTCAGCTTCTTATAATCTTCTTTTCTGCCCCTGATTTCATAGTAGGCCTCTGTCTTTTCATCGGTTTCCCAGACAGAGCTCCAGCATGTGGTCTCGGTTGTCATGACGTCGACGCCGTTGCGGAAGTCCTGGGACAGGTTCGCGATGCCGGGGCCGGCGAATTCAAGAGCTTTGTTTTTGACAAAACCGGAGGCATAGGTGGCGCCGACCAGGGCCAGGGCCACATCATGGGGACCGACGCCGGGTTTCGGCGCGCCGGTCAGCCAGATCAGGACTGTTTCGGGCTTCGCCATGTCATAGGTGCGGCCGACCAGCTGCTTGGCCAGTTCGCCGCCGCCTTCGCCGATTCCCATCGTGCCCAGGGCGCCGTATCTTGTGTGGGAGTCGGAGCCGAGAATCATATTGCCGCACTTTGTCATCATTTCACGGTTGTAGGAATGAATGACCGCGTAGCATGGCGGAACGTAGATGCCGCCGTACTTCTTCGCCGCGGAGAGCGCGAACTGGTGGTCATCTTCATTGATTGTGCCGCCGACCGCGCACAGGGTGTTGTGGCAGTTGGTCAGGACATAGGGCATCGGGAATTTTTCCATTCCGGACGCGCGGGCTGTCTGGATAATGCCGACATAGGT
>JAUNJW010000320.1 GCA_030533035.1 Erysipelotrichaceae bacterium | reverse complement strand
ATGAACCAATAATTGGTCAGAACGTATGTATCATTGACGTCGTTGATGATGTTGCCCCAGGAAGCGAACGGGAACTTGACACCAAGACCGAGGAATGAAAGTGTTGCTTCAGTGATGATTGTTCCGCCAAGACCCATGGTGACGCTGACGATCAGCTGCGGGATAACGTTCGGAACAAGATGCTTGAAGATTCTTCTGCTGACGGAAAGACCTGTCGCTTCGGCAGCTGTCATGAATTCCTGCTCACGGAGCGAGAGGATCTGGCCTCTGACCATACGGGCAATGCCCGGCCAGCCGAGGAAGCCGAGGATCAGCATCAGGTAAATCATTCTGACTGTCGGATTGACTCTCATTGCGTCCATGGCAGCACCGAGGATGATGATCAGCGGCATGGAAGGAATGCAGTAGAAGATATCGACGATACGCATGATCAGGTTATCGACCCATTTGCCGAAGTAACCGGAGATACCGCCCATGATGACGCCGAGAACTGTGGAGATTGCCTCTACGAGGAAGCCGATCAGCAGTGATACGCGGCCGCCGTACATCAGACGTGTCAGCATATCCATGCCATTCTTGTCAGTTCCGAGCCAGTGGCTCTTTGAAGGAGGTGAGTATGTGTCATAAACTCTTGTTGCCTTTTCCTGCATGACAGACCACATCTTGTTGGCAGGATTGTACTTGAGTTCATAGTTGTACTCAACGCCGTCGGCATCCTTGAAATTGAATTCTTTCCCGCCTTCGGTGACAGCTTCAATCAGCTGTTCCTTGAACTCTCTGGACAGGAAGATGTCGCTCATATTGGCATTGACGATATACGGGCTGACATACGCGAAGCTCTTTCCGTCTTTGAAGACGCCGCCGTCTTCATCGATTGTGTATTTGGAGCCTTCGTATTCAATTTCAGTTTCCTGGCTGGTATAAGCCTTGAGAATTGCAAACTGGTCATTGTATTTGACCGCGACGCCCTTTTCAGCTTCAGAGACAATGTCCTTGAAGGCAATACCGACGGTTGTGCCGTTCTGGCTGATGCTGTAGAAATCATCGCCTTCCCTGGTCACTGCATATGTTGCGTTGCGGTATGAGAATGTCTCTGTGTTCTTGGAGATTGCCAGGAATGCCTGTGCCTGCAGGGCGGAACCGAAGTCCTGGCCGTCGGCAGCGAGATAACGGAAATCCGTATTCTCCTTGACGACTGCATATTCCTTGCTCTGCATGTCGTTTCTGTAGAACAGCTGGTCCTGCTTGTACGGGGAAACAAGGCCGCCCACGAAGGAGAAGACAAACATCGCCACAAGAGTAACAAGACCGACAACCGCCATTCTGTTACGGAAGAAACGCTTAGCGACAAGTGCGCCCGGTGACAGGACTTTGACTCGTCTGTCATCATTCAGGTCATACTGTTCAGAGTTCTCGTCATTGACTTTCTTTTCTTTATCTTCAGACATAAACGAACTCCTTTCTTAAGCGATTCTGACGCGCGGGTCAACCACGGCGTACAGAATATCGGAAATCAGGTTTCCAAGCAGTGTGAGAATAGCCATGAATACAAGGTAGAACATGGAGAACGGGATATCACCGGCAACCATTGCCTGATAGGATGTGTAGCCGATACCCGGAATACTGTAAAGTGTCTCAGTAATCAGGGCACCCGCGAACAGGCCAGGCAGGGAGCCGCCGACCATGGTGACCAGCGGAATCAGGGTGTTGCGGAATGCATGGTGATAAATAACCTTCTTTTCATCCAGACCCTTGGCACGGGCTGTACGGATATAATCTGCGTTCAGAACTTCGAGCATGTTTGTTCTTGTGTAACGCATCAGGGAACCGACACTGATGACAACCAGTGTGACAATCGGCAGAACCAGATGATGCGCCTTGTCAAGAAGCTTTCCGGCAGGGCTTAAACGCTCATAGTTTCTTCCGACAAGACCGAACAGGTCAAACCAGCCCAGTTTGACGGAGAAGACAAGCTTCAGCAGTGACGCAAAGAAGAACGTCGGCAGTGAAATACCGGCAAGCGCAAAGACTGAAATCGCATAGTCCGCTTTCGAATATTGTTTTGTTGCCGCCAGAATACCCAGCGGGATCGCAATGATCAGTTCAAGAATGAATGAAATCAGGCCCATGATAAAGGACAGCCAGACAACCTGTGAGAACTTCTGTGTTACCGGAACAGTATAGAACCAGCTGTCACCGAAGTCACCGGTAATCGCTCTTCCCAGCCATGAGATAAAGCCGGCAAGAATCCCCTTGTCCATACCATAAGTTGCTGAGAGCTGCGCCATCCATTCTTCATAACTCTTGGAGTTAGGCTGCATTGATTTCTGACGCGCAATTGTCTCGATGTAGGAAGTCGGCAGGCAGCGCATCAATGCATAGATAATGAACG
>JAUNJW010000096.1 GCA_030533035.1 Erysipelotrichaceae bacterium | reverse complement strand
AGGGTAACTACCAGTTTGTTATAGATCCTGCGGAAGAAGATCAGCGACAGCGCAAGCGAGGCTGTTTCTGCGATCATGAAGCACCACCAGACATTGTTCACATTCCCCGTCTGTGCCAGCAGCCAGGCAGCCGGAATCAGGATGACAAGCTGTCTGCCGATGGAAATGATCAGCGAGTAAATGCTCTGGGAGAAAGCCTGGAAGATCGAGCCGAGCACAATGCAGACGGCCGCGATCGGGAAATGGACCGAGATGATATGCAGGGCCGGAATGCCGATGGCAAGCATGTCCCCGCTGGCGTTGAAGAACCCCAGCAGCTGAGCCGGGAACAGGTTCATGATCACGGTGCCCAGGCACATGATTCCGAAGGCTACCATCAGCGAGAACTTCAGGGCCTCGTCGATGCGGCTTCTGCTTCTGGCGCCGTAGTTGTAGGCAAGCACCGGAATCAGGCCGTTGTTAAGGCCGAACACCGGCATGAAGAAGAAGCTCTGCAGCTTGAAGTAAACACCGAAGACAGCGGTCGCCGTGGTCGAGAACGCGATCAGGATCCGGTTCATAAGATAGGTCATGACGGAACCGATCGACATCATCAGGATGGAAGGAACACCGACAAGATAGATCTGCTTCACGATCCTGGCCTGGGGATGAAGAATCCTGTCAAAGGAGAAATTGATCTCCCGGTTGAATTTCAGGTTCATGATCAGCCCGAGCGAAGCCGCGCACACCTGGCCGATGACGGTCGCGTATGCGGCTCCTGCCACGCCGAATTTCGGCAGGCCAAGCAGGCCGAAGATCAGGATCGGATCGAGGATGATATTGATGATCGCCCCTGTCGCATGGGAAACCATGGAGTAAAGGGTCAGGCCGGTCGACTGCAGAAGCCTTTCAAAGGTCATCTGGAAGAAAATACCGAATGAGAAACAGGTGACGATTCTCAGATACGTGCTTCCGTATCCGATGATTTCCGGATCCGCGGTCTGGGTTCTGATAAAACCGGCGGCCAGGAACAGGCCGGCCAGGACAAACGCGGCGGTATTGAAGAACGTCAGTAACAGTCCCGTATTGGCGGCCGCGTCCGACTTGTCAAAGCGCTTCTGGCCAAGGGATCTTGAAAGCAGCGCGTTGATGCCGACGCCGGTGCCCGAGCCCAGGGCAATCATCAGGTTCTGCATCGGGAACGCCAGCGTGACCGCGGTCAGGGCGCTTTCCGAAAGCCTGGCGACATAGACGCTGTCAACGATGTTGTAGAGTGCCTGCACCAGCATTGAAATCATCATCGGCAGCGACATGGATATGATGAGTTTTCTGACGGGCATGACGCCCATTTTGTTTTCTTTTCTTTCTGCTGTCATGACTGGTAATATAACACATTAAAAATCAGTTAAACAGGGTTCCGCCCGAAAAAAAGGACAGACGCCTGTCTGCCCTTCTTTGATATCCGCTGTTTCAGTCTTTGATCTCGTCCCAGGTGAGGATCTTGAGTCCCCTGGCCGCAAGCTTAGCCTCGGCGGACGCCGTGTCATTGACCCGGAAGATCATGCCGGCTGTGCCGTCTGCCTTGGAGAGAACGAAGGAATACATGTACTGGATATTGATATTCGCGGCGGCGAAATCACCGAGGATCTTGTCCAGTCCGCCCGGGGTGTCGGGAATCTCCACCGGAATGACGGAATTGATGCTGGCGACAAAGTCGCTGTCCTCGAGAACCTCTCTGGCCCGGATCACGTCGTCGACGACGATTCTGGCGATGCCGAACTCGTCTGTCTCAGCCAGGGAGATCGCGCGCATGTCGATGCTGTTGGCTGCCAGGACGCTGGTCATGTTCTTCAGCGTGCCGGGCTTGTTGACCAGAAATACTGAAATCTGCTTGATACTCATCATCCACCTCCGGATTTATTATATCTTTCTCTTGTCAATGACGCGGACTGCCTTGCCTTCGCTTCTGGCGATGGTCTTCGGCGTGACGAGGGTAACCTTTGCCTTGAGGCCGAGCATGGATCTCAGTCCGTCCACAAGAATCTTCTGGCGGTTGGAGATCTCACCGATGTTGTCGGTGAACATTTCAGGCGTCATCTCAACCTGGACCTCGAGGGTATCGGTGTTGTTGACACGGTCAACGATAATCTGGTAGTTGGCGGCGTAGCCGTTGTTGAGCAGAACGGTTTCGATCTGGCTCGGGAAGACGTTGACGCCGCGGATGATGAGCATGTCGTCGGTTCTGCCCATCGGCTTTCTCATGCGGACATGGGTGCGGCCGCAGGAGCACGGTTCACGGTTGAGAACACAGATGTCTCTTGTTCTGTATCTGATCAGCGGGAAGGCTTCCTTGTCCAGGCATGTGAAGACGAGTTCGCCCTGTTCGCCATCCGGCAGGACCTCACCGGTCTTGGGATCGATGATTTCCGGAACGAAGTGGTCTTCGTTGACATGCATGCCGTCCTGGGCGGAGCACTCAAAGGCAACGCCGGGGCCGGAGATTTCCGTCAGGCCGTAAATGTCATACGCCTTGATGCCGAGGGTCTCCTCGATGCTGTGGCGCATTTCCTCACTCCAGGCTTCAGCGCCGAAGATGCCGGCCTTGAGGGGGATGTCATCCGGACCGTAGCCCAGTTCCTTCATCCTTTCGCCCAGATACGCCGCGTAAGACGGTGTGCAGCAGAGAATTGTCGCCTGCATGTCCATAATGAACATGATCTGGCGGTCGGTGTTGCCGGAGCTCATCGGTACGGTCAGACAGCCGACCTTGTGGGAGCCGCCGTTGAGGCCGGCGCCGCCGGTGAACAGGCCGAAGCCGTAGGATACCTGGCAGACGTCCTCATCGGTTCCGCCAGCCGCCGTGATTGCCCTGGCGCAGCAGTCATCCCAGAGATCGATGTCATGCTGGGTATAGAATGAAACGACACGTTTTCCGGTTGTGCCGGATGTGGAATGGATTCTCACAACGTCCTTGAGCGGGACTGCAAGCAGACCGTACGGATACTGTTCCTTGAGATCATCCTTCATGATAAATGGCAGCTTGTGCAGGTCGGCGATGCCTTTGATGTCATCGGGCGTCAGTCCCTTTTCTTCCATCTTTTTGCGGTAGAAAGGAACGTTCTCCCAGACATGCTTTACCTGCCTGACGAGTTTTTCGTCCTGGATGGCCGTGATTTCCTCACGGCTGGCTGTTTCAATCTCTTTCTGATAATACCTTTCCATACGTTTCCTGCTCTTTCTAATGTATTAATCAGGCATTTCTGCCAAGCTGGAATGCTTTGCGGTTCATTTCGAGGAAGCGGGCCGGAACAATCGCCGCCAGCGAGGCGTCCCAGTCCTCATCGGAAATGTCGAAGTAGTGCGAAAGTCTTCCGAGCAGAACGACGTTGACCGCTTTGGAGGAGCCGGCTTCCTCAGCCAGCTGCAGGCAGTCAAGGGCGTCGACCTTCAGGCCGGTCGCCTTCATCTTTCCGATGATGTCTTCCGGATACTCCATGGCGCCGGTGATGACAGGCATCGGGTCGATCTGCTGGGTATTTGTGACGATGACGCCGTCCTCCTTCAGGAACGGCAGCCATCTGGCGGCTTCAAGCGCTTCAAAGGAGACGATAAAGTCGGCTTCGCCTTTGTCAATGACCGGTGAATAGACCTTGTCGCCATAGCGGACATAGGTGACGACGGAACCGCCGCGCTGGCTCATGCCGTGCACTTCGGAAACCTTGACGTCATAGCCCTGGGACATTAGCAGATGGCCGAGAAGCTTGGATGCCAGAAGAGATCCCTGGCCGCCGACGCCGACGATCATGATATTCTTTGTCTTCATGATTAAGCCTCCTTTTCCCCTGCCTCAAGGGCATCGAAATGACACAGCTGTGAGCAGACGCCGCAGCCGACACACAGGGTTGTGTCAACGCTTGCCTGTCCGTTTTTGATGGAAATCGCCGGGCAGCCGATCCGCATGCAGGATTTGCAGCCGACGCACTTGTCAGTGTTCACCTTCAGAGGTGCCTTGTGCTTTACATATTTCAGCAGCGCGCACGGTCTTCTCGAGATGATGACAGACGGTTCTTCCGCTGCCAGCTCTTCCTTAAGCACCCTGTCGCACTGGGCAAGATCATAGGGATCTGTGACCGCGACCCGGTTGAATCCCATGGCTCTGCAGAGGGCTTCCAGGTCGATCTTTCCGGCCGGATCGCCCTTGATGTTGTATCCGGTGGTCGGATTCTGCTGGTGGCCGGTCATGCCGGTGATGGAGTTGTCGAGAATGATCACAGTCGAGTTGGACTGGTTGTATGCCACGTTGGCAAGGCCGGTCATGCCGGAATGCATGAATGTGGAGTCGCCGATGACCGCGACTGTCTTTGACTCGGACTCTTTGCCGAGGATCTTGTTGAAGCCGTGGACAGCGCCGATGGAAGCGCCCATGCACAGGGTTGTCTCGATCGCGCCGAGCGGTGCGACGGCGCCGAGTGTGTAGCAGCCGATGTCACCGAGAACGGTGCACTTGTTCTGCTTGAGTGTGTAGAACATGCCTCTGTGCGGGCAGCCGGCACACATCACAGGCGGACGCGGCGGAATCGCTGCGTCGATGGTCTTTCCTTCTGGAACCGCGCAGCCGAGCTTTGCGGCGACGAGATTCTGTGAGAACTCGCCTTCCAGCGGGAAGATATCCTTGCCGGACACTTCAATGCCCAGGGATTTCACGTGGTTTTCAATAATCGGATCCAGTTCCTCGACTACGACGAGCCTGTCCACTTTCGCCGCGAAATCACGGATCAGTCTTTCCGGCAGCGGGTTGGCGATGCCGAGCTTGAGGACGCTGGCTTTGTCGCCGAAGACTTCCTTGACATACTGATAGGAAGTGGAGGCGGTGATGATGCCGAGGGCAGTGTCTCCCATTTCAACCCGGTTGAGATCGCTTGTTTCGGCGAATTCAATCAGGTCGCGTGTTCTCTGCTCGACAACCGGATGCCTTCTGATCGCGTTGCCCGGCATCATGACATACTTGGCGATGTTCTTTTCATATTTTTTGACGGGAACGTTTCTTTCAGACGGTTCCACAAGCGACTGCGAGTGGGCGACTCTTGTGCACATCTTGAGCAGAACCGGCGTGTCAAACTGTTCTGAAATCTCATAAGCCTTCTTCGCGAAGTACAGGGCCTCGGCGGAATCGGACGGTTCCAGCATCGGGACCTTGGCCGCGATCGCGTGATGGCGGCTGTCCTGCTCGTTCTGGGAACTGTGCATGCCGGCATCGTCGGCGACGCCGATGACAAGACCGGCGTTGACGCCTGTATAGGACATTGTATACAGCGGGTCGGCAGCGACGTTCAGGCCGACATGTTTCTGGCCGCAGAACGCTCTTCTGCCGGCCAGGGAAGCGCCGAAGGCAGCCTCCATGGCGACTTTCTCATTGGGAGCCCATTCACAGTAGATCTCATCATACTTTGCGGCTTCCTCGGTAATCTCCGTGCTGGGGGTGCCGGGATAGCTTGAGATGAAGCAGACGCCTGCCTCGTACAAGCCTCTCGCGACGGCTTTGTTGCCCAGCATAAGTTCTTTTTTACTCTGGTTTTCCATGACTCTCTCCGTTTCTGACATATACGAAAAAAAGACCGTTGTCAGTTATGACTTATATAATAACACCTCGTGTTGATAATTCAACCTTTTAATGTTATAATGCGTTAACGCACTAAACTGCTGAAAGGATTGTGACAAAAACTATGCCTATTACAGACCTGCTTGAACGCAACAGCAAACTCTACGGAAAAGAAATCGCCCTGGTTGAAATCAACCCCGAACTGAAGGAGGAACAGCGTGTCACCTGGAAAGAATATGAACTGATCCAGCCGACAAGCAACACGTTCTACCGCCGGCAGATTACCTGGGGTGTTTTTGATGAGAAAGCCAACCGGGTTGCCAATATGCTGATTGACCGCGGCATCATGCCCGGCCAGAAATGCGCCATCCTGCTGATGAACTGCCTGGAATGGCTGCCGATCTATTTCGGTATCCTCAAGGCCGGCGCCATCGCCGTGCCGCTCAACTTCCGCTTTACCGCGGACGAAATCGAATACTGCCTTGACGCTTCTGATTCAGACGTTCTTTTCTACGGTCCCGAATTCATCGGCCGTATCGAGGACATTGAATCAAAGATCAAGAAGAATACCCTTCTCTACTATGTCGGCGACCAGACCCCGACCTATGCCGAGGACTACTACCGCCAGGCGGCCAACTTCCCCTCCAGGGCACCGAAGATCCTGATCCAGGACACTGATGACGGCGCCATCTACTTCTCCAGCGGCACCACCGGCTTCCCGAAGGCGATCCTGCTCAAGCACGAAGCCCTCTCCCAGTCCGCGAGAATGGAGGCGATCCATCACGCCACAACCAAGAACGACACATTCCTGTGCATTCCGCCGCTGTACCATACCGGCGCCAAGATGCACTGGTTCGGCTCCCTTTACACCGGCAGCCGCGCTGTCATCCTGAAAGGCAACTCACCGGAAGCGATCATGAGCGCCGTCTCCAATGAAGGCTGCACAATCGTATGGCTGCTGGTTCCCTGGGCCCAGGATATCCTGGCCGCTCTTGACTCCGGCAGAATCAAGCTTGAAAACTACCGCACATCACAGTGGCGCCTCATGCATATCGGCGCCCAGCCGGTACCGCCGAGCCTGATCCGCCACTGGCTGAAGTACTTCCCCAACCACAAATATGACACCAACTACGGTCTGTCCGAATCCACCGGCCCGGGCTGCGTCCACCTCGGCATGGAAAATGTCCACAAGGTCGGCGCCATCGGCGTGCCGGGCTATGGCTGGGCGACA
Source organism: Erysipelotrichaceae bacterium (assembly GCA_030533035.1). Lineage (GTDB taxonomy): Bacteria > Bacillota_I > Bacilli_A > Erysipelotrichales > Erysipelotrichaceae > Bulleidia. Next base: position 618 of record JAUNJW010000096.1, on the reverse strand, counting down.
AAGATTGTCGATGAACAGAACAACCTGGTCAGACAGGGCGATGTCGGTGAACTCTGCGTCAAGGGTCCCGGCGTCATGGTCGAATACTACAAGAATCCGGAAGCTACAGCTGAAGTCCTTGAAAACGGCTGGCTCCACACCGGCGACATGGCAATGCAGGATGAAGACGGCTTCATCTTCCTGGTCGACAGAAAGAAGGACGTCATCATCTCCGGCGGTGAAAACCTCTATCCTGTCCAGATTGAGTCATTCCTGATGACCAATTCCAAGGTCCACGACGCGGCTGTCATCGGCCTGCCTGATGAAAGACTCGGTGAAATCGCGGCTGCGATCATCCAGGTCAAGGAAGGCTTCGAACTTGACGAAGAGGAACTCAACCGGTTCTGCCTCGACCTGCCCCGCTACAAGAGACCGAGAAAGCTCATCTTCGCCCCGGTCATCCGCAACGCGACCGGCAAGATCGACAAGCCGAAGCTCCGTGAACTCTATGGCGCCACAAGACTTGTTGAAAAACAGAACAGATCATAACAACGCATGGGCACAGCTGACCGCTGTGCCCTTTTCTTCTACCGCAAAAAAAGGAAGGATCACTTTGACCCTCCCAGTAAGTTTTTCTTC
>JAUNJW010000319.1 GCA_030533035.1 Erysipelotrichaceae bacterium | reverse complement strand
TCCGCGTGATCAGGCGGCGGGAATTCACTGTCGATCAGATCCATGTAGGGCATGATGTCAAACCCGGCAAAAGCCAGGTTGCTTTCCAGGTGGTCCAGGGAGGACGTTGAGAAAAGGGCGGGCATGTCGCTGTGTCTGGTGACGAATGCCAGCATGAGCGCCTGGTGCGTGATGCCGTTTTCCCTGCAGATTTTCTGTATGACGGGATTGTCACGGACTGCTTTGTCAGAGCGGAAGGAAGAGCCCAGCGAGGAATACGCCATCGGCATGATGCCATTTTCCCGCAGGAAAGGAAGCAGGTCATATTCAGGACCTCTAGTCATCAGATTGTAGAGGATCTGGTTGCAGAAGCAGTTTTCACCGCCCGGTATGGCGAGCAGGTCCGCCATGTCTTTCATGTCAAAGTTGGAGACGCCCCAGTGTCTGATGAGGCCTTCCCTGCGGATCTCCTCAATCTCTCTTACGAAATCCGCAAGTATGACATCCTCACGCCAGTGCAGAAGATAAAGGTCAAAATAATCCGTATTCATCCGGGCCAGCGAGCTGATCACGCTCCGGCGCAGGTTTCCCTGCTGAACGCTGTGGGGATGGACCTTGTCCAGCAGAAAATACGCACTGCGTTCAAAACGGCTGAGGGCTCCGGCTGTCCGCTGTTCGCATAAGCCGCCGGCATACATTTCGGCCGTGTCGATCAGGGTCACGCCGGATTCCACGGCGCGCTGAACACAGTCCATGGCTTCTTCCGTGCCGCCGGACCAGAACTGCGTGGTGCCAAGACCCGCCAGAGAAATTTCAGGATGAATATGGTGATATCTCATAGCTCTATTATGTCATGAAGTAACGGACAGAGGGCATATTATGCCCGCCGCAGAGGATTTGCTTTATAATGGAACCATGTTTTCAGATGCCCGGAACAGTATAAAAAGAAAGACATTCCTGCATGGTCTTCTGGCTTTTTCGCTGCTGGCCGCATGCGGGGTCCCTGAAAAGGAGGAAAACAGCGCAATGAATAATTCTGAAGAAGTCAGACTCATGGTCGCAACCGACCTGCATCATCTGTCAAAGACGCTTTATGATGAAGAATCTGAAATATTCGCGCGGCTCATGGCCTCCAATGACGGCAAGCTGTCTGAGGAAAGCGGCGCGATTGTGCAGGCGCTGAAAGAAAAAGCCATCGAAGAAAAACCGGACGCGCTTTTGCTGGCGGGGGATCTGACTTTCAACGGTGAGCTGGTCTCGCTCAATGAGCTGGCGGATGTATTCGCAGAGATTGAGGAAGCCGGCATCCCGGTGCTGGTGATCAGCGGCAACCATGATATCAACTATTCCGGCGCGGCTTCCTATTTCGGAAGTGAGGCGCAGCCTGTCAGCCGGATTTCACCGGAGGAATTCGCCGCCGTCATGGGGCCTTACGGTTTTGATGAGGCGCTGTCCTGCGATCCGTCTTCCCTGTCATATATTTCGGAAATCAGGGAGGATCTCTGGCTTCTGGTGCTGGACGCCAATGTGCCTTCCGAGCCCGGCAGCATCACTTCCCGGACACTGGCCTGGGCGGAGCCGCTGCTCAAAGAAGCGCAGGACAGGGGTATTCATGTCATCGTGATGAGCCACCAGAATGTCCTGATCCAGAGCACCATGATGTACAACGGCTATGTCATCCATAACCATGATCCGCTTGAGCACATGCTCAGGACATACGGCGTTACGCTGGCCCTGAGCGGCCACTCCCACCTGGAGCACAGGTCACAGTCAGGCGGCCTGACCGATATCTGTTCAGAATCTCTTGCGCTGTATCCGCTCCAGTATGGTATGATTACTCTCGCCGCTGACAGAAAGAGCTTTGCGTATGAAAAGAAAAAGCTCGGCATTCTGGAACAGGAAGCGTACGACCGTTTCAGGGAAACAGTCCTAAGGATGGTCAGAAAACCAATCGAAAACGCGACGGATGATCCTTCTGAACAGACGCGCATGGAAGAGTTTGCCGTTGCCATGAATTCCGCGTATTTCTCGGGGGATTATGAGAAAGTCCGCGGGCTGGCGGATGAGCCGGGCAGAAAGCTCTGGCAGGAAAAAGCAGGGGATACTTTCTGGGGCTATTATCTGGAAAACATTATCGGAGAAGCCGGCTGAACAGCAGTCAGTTGTGCGATCTTTCGCAATGTTTCACTGTTTTTCAGGAAGAAAAAACTTTCATTGATTTTCATCAGAATTTTTGAATCAAAGCACTTGCGAAGCATTGTGAAATACTATAAGCTTGGTATTGCAGTGAAAGGTTGGAAATCCAACCTTTCTGAATGTTAAGGGGTGTTTTTTTTATGAATGTTATTAAAAGAAGCGGTGAGGAAGTCACCTTCGACTCGTTCAAAATTGAGAACGCGGTCCGCAAAGCCAACG
>JAUNJW010000318.1 GCA_030533035.1 Erysipelotrichaceae bacterium | reverse complement strand
GAGTCGAAGGCTTTGCCGTCATGGAAAACGCGGCGGCTGTCGCCAGGGAATCCCACATCACCATGCTGGCGGTCAGACCCCAGCAGTGCGATGAGGCCCTCGCGTCCCTGGAAGGCGCTGAAATCACCACCCTGCTTTCCATCGTCACCGGCGTTTCCATCGACTACCTGCAGTCGAAGCTGAACAACGCCCCTGTCATCCGGGCAATGCCCAACACCCCGCTGCAGATCAACGAAGGCGCCACAGCACTGTGCATGTCAGCCAACTGCAAGGCGGACGAGTATGACTTTGTCTTCCAGCTCTTCAATTCCATGGGCGTCACAAAAACAATTCCGGAAGCCCTGATGAACGAAGCCGTCGCGGTATCCGGCAGCACCCCTGCCTATGTTTATTACTTCATTGAATGCATGGTCAACGACGCGAAGGAAAGAGGCCTCGACGATGAAGACGCCAGAGCCCTGATCGTCCAGACATTCATCGGCTCGGCGAAACTGCTGCAGAACAGCCGGAAGACGCCGATCAGCGATTTCATTGATGAAGTCTGCTCCAAGGGCGGCACAACCATCGAGGCAATCGCCGAGATGAAGCGTTCCAAGCTTGATGAAATCATCCGCAGCGCCAACCAGGCCTGCATTGACCGGGCAAAGGAAATCGGCCGTTAGAAACACAGAAACCGCCTCCGGGCGGTTTTCTAATAAATAAAAAAAGTGGAGGCTACAGGACTCGAACCTGCGACATCACCCCTGTGAAGGGTGCGCTCTCCCAGCTGAGCTAAGCCTCCGTGCACTGATGATTATAAATCTTTCCGGCGGAAATGGAAAGATCAATATTATTGGCCTGCCAAGAGTATAATGGATGGCAGGAACAGGTAGAAACAATGAGCAATTTTGAATTTGAATGGGTATGCCGTATGGCCGCGGCACTGATCACCGGCTGTATCATCGGCTATGAAAGACATGTCAAGGCCAAGGAAGCCGGAATCACGACGCATGCCATCCTGGCATCGGCATCGTGCCTGCTGATGATCATTTCACAGGAAGCGTTTCCGTTTGCCGACAAGTTTGACGCGGCCAGAGTCGCCGCCCAGGTTGTCTCCGGCATCGGTTTCCTCGGCGCCGGCGTCATCTTCGTCCGCCATGACATGCTGCAGGGTCTGACAACGGCGGCCGGCATTTTCTCCACCGCCGCCATCGGTCTGGCCTATGGGGCCGGGATGTATCTGCTCGCCGCGATTGCCGGTTTGATGCTGCTGGGAACAGAAATAGTCTTTGATCTTTCAATCTTCTCCGACACGAGAATCAACGCGTCCTTCCGGATTATCATGGAGCGGGAAGGAAACACGGACGATGTCATTGAATGCTTCCATTCCGTCGGCTGGCACAACACAGCCCTGAATATCCGGGCCTCAGAGGAAGGCTGGCTGATCAACACGGAATCCTATACGCAGAAGACATTCAGTCCCTATGCGCTGGAGGAAAAGCTCAAAGCCCTGCCCTGTGTCAGAAGCGTCTATCTGCAGTGAAAAAAAAAACGGGTCATCCCGTTTTTCTTATGCATGAATTGTCAGAGCCAGCGCTTCCAGCGGAACCAGACCAGTGATGCGACGACGATCGCGATGGACGCCAGGATTGTCAGCGGATAGCCCCATGGCGAATTGATCGAAGGCATGTTGGTGAAATTCATGCCGAACCAGCCGGCGATCACGGTTAACGGCATGAAGATGGTTGTGACGACGGTCAGCAGCGTCATGATATGATTCTGCTTGATGGCCAGCTGTTCACCGATCAGGTTGCGCAGCTGCACAATATATTCACGCAGCGAGACAACGCTGTCCTGCAGACGCATCACCCTTTCCTGCAGAAGCCGGAAATAGCGCAGGTTGTCTTCTTCAAAGAATTCATTCTCGTTTTCCTCAAGCTCCTTGGCGAGGTCGATCATATGCTCGTAATGCATGTGAAGGTCAAGCAGGGACGCCCGGATGTCATTGAGCTGAACCGGATATTCTTCAATAATCCCTTTCATGATATCCATCTCAATCCGGCTGAGGTCGTTTTCAACGCTTTCCAGCATTGCCGGATCAGGCCGTATGGTTTCTTCCAGAAAATCGTAGACAAACCGCTCCAGCGACGGCAGCCGCCATTTTCGTGTCAGGCGGATATTGTCGACAAGATTTTCCGAATAATTATCGGAATCAATCAGGATAATGCCCCTTTTGTCCATGGCGAAGGCCAGTTTGAATTTCTCATCGGAAAAAGAAAAATTGTCGGGAATATTCAGCGTGCCGGTCAGGGAGTCATAGTTGACGATCACTTTGGTGTCCCTGACATGGCGCAGGTCAAGCTCCATGTCAATGCCCATATCGAAGTAATCCTTGTGCTCGTTGTATTCTTCCGGCTTCATGACTG
>JAUNJW010000317.1 GCA_030533035.1 Erysipelotrichaceae bacterium | reverse complement strand
TGCAGACGGTGATCCTGGATGAAGCGGATGTCATGGTGTCCATGGGGTTTTACGAGGATGTGATCCGCGTCTTTGAACAGCTCGGACCTCATCAGACCGCCCTGTTTTCCGCCACCTATCCGGCCCGCGTGCAGTCTCTCTGCGAACAGCTTCTCCATGATCCTGTGATCATTGAAATCAGGAAGGAAACAGTTCATACCCAGTCCATTCAGTATTATTACAGAACTGTCAGCCCTGACCATAAGCTCGATGCGCTTGCCGGAATCCTGAAAAAGGAAAAGAAGCAGGTGCTTGTCTTCGTCAACCGGCGCCGGACCGCTGAGTTTGTCTCTGAGAAAATGCAGGAAAGAAAACTGAACGCCGCCTGTATCCACAGTGAACTTGAAATGGCCGCGCGGAAAAAGATCATGGCGGATTTCAGGAATGGAAAGATCAGGATTCTGGCCGCAACCGACGTCCTTGCCCGGGGCATCGACCTGCCGGAGCTGGACTGCGCGGTCCTGTACGATTATCCCCAGGATCCGGAAACTGTCCTGCACAGAAGCGGCCGCACATCGCGGCAGATGCAGGCAGGAAAAGTCATATTCCTCCTGGAAAAAAAGGAACTGCACCGCCTGAAGGAAGCGGAAAATATCCTTCATTCCGAAATCACAAAACTCACAGCCGGATGATTTCCGGTTTTTTTTGCGGAATTCTGTATTTCCGGGTGAATAAGACAGGCAGACAGACGTCTTTTTGATCAGAAAGGAGCACAGAATCTTGCTTGAATTTTATTACTTTTACTTAAGGCCGTACCTGCCCTGGACCGGCTCAGTCCTTTACTCGTTTCTTGTCTTCTGGATTATTCCCTGCTATCCCTCCTACAGGAAGTGCTTCCGGATTTCGCTGCGGCATTTCCTGACGGCCCTGCTCTGCGCCCTGGGACTGACCTCCTTCATCTTTATTTTCCAGAGCGGACGCAGATGGGAGTTCATGTGGTATGTGCCGCTGCTGGCAGCCATTTCATATGTGGATCAGCGCGACCAGGAAATTCCCGACCTGCCGCTGTTTTTGATCCTGCTGGTCAATCTCAGGAATATCGGCGGCCTCAGCTATGTTTTTGCCACTATGATGTTTGCTGTTCTCTATCTGTTTTCCTGCGGCGGGTATCTTGGCCTTGGGGATGTGAAACTGATCTGTTCATGGGTCCTGATCAAAGGTGCCAATGCCCTGCTCGGGCTGATTCTCGGATGCCTTGTATGCATTATCGTGTCAAAACTGAAAAAGGAACCGCCGGAAACGAAGATTCCCTTTGGTCCCTATATCTGTGCAGGTATGTTCTCTACGCTTTTTCTGCCTTTCTGAACGCAAACCAGAAAGTGCTTCCCTCACCTTTTTTCGATGAAACACCGTATTCTGCGCCATGCAGATCGAGAATTTCACGGACTATGGCAAGACCTATGCCGCTGCCGCTGACGGCGCGGACATGGGTTTTGTCAACTTTATAGTAACGGTCCCAGATTTTATCCAGATCCTTTTCGTCAATTCCCTCACCGAAGTCACGCACCTCAACCCGGACAGAATTCTCACTGACTTTTTCCGTGACAATGATTTTTCTGGTTTCGCCGCAGTAGTTGATCGCGTTGGTCATGAAATTGTTGAAGACCTGGGCGACTCTGACCTGGTCCGCCGTAATCCAGGCGTCCCTGTCGATATGGGTTTCTATCTCATAGCCGTCGCGGAACTGATAAACCTCGTACTTTTTGATCTGGCTCTGCAGAAGGACGGCAAGATCAAATGTTTCCTGATTCAGGACAATCTTGTGCTCCTGCAGCTTTGAAAGATCCAGCAGGTCGTTGACAAGAGTGTTGAGACGTTTGGATTCGTCGATGATGACCTGGATGTTCTCATCGGTTTTCTCCTCCGGCAGGTCAATCATCATCTCGCCATAGCCGGTGATCATTGTCAGCGGCGTCCTGAGGTCATGGGACACATTGGCGATCAGATCGCGCTTGGCCCTGTCCGCCTTGGAAATATCCTCAGCTGCCTTTGCGAGAGTCTGGTTGAGCTCGCTGGCCTCTGAATAGCGGTTGGTGGAGGCGTCCTCTTCGTATGTTCCGTCCGGCAGTGATTTTGCTTTCTCGTTGATCACGGCAAGAGGCCGGACAATCTGCCGGTTCAGCGCCATGGTCAGAATCACGACCGCCACCGCGACAAACAGAGCGATGATCCAAAGCTGATATGTCAGTGTCTTTACGGTTGCGTCCACCGGTGAAATGGCGGAATAGACCATGACGGCGCTGACGGAATCATCATCCTCGACAATTCTTGTCAGGATGATTTCCTTCGCGTTTTCATCCTTGTTCATGAAGGATTCCCGGCTCTGGGTTGTCATGTATGTTCCGTCTTCGGAATTCATTGCCCGCAGGACATATTGAT